>CAZKBZ010000050.1:11209-19449 GCA_964551175.1 uncultured Desulfobulbus sp. | reverse complement strand
CATCGATCCATGGAACCGGCCAGTTCCATGTTATGGGTGACCATGATGACGGACAGGGACTGGGTCCGGCAGAGATCGGTCAGCAGTTCAAAGACCTGCCCGCCGCTGCGGGAGTCCAGATTACCGGTGGGTTCATCGGCAAGCAGCAGGGCCGGTTTCATGATAAGCGCGCGGGCCAGGGCAACCCGCTGCTGTTCTCCCCCTGACAGTTCCCCGCTGCGATGCTCGACCCGGTGTTCCAGGGCCACCTGTTCAAGCAGTTCCATGGCCTCTTTTTTCAGTATTTTCCCAGGACGACCGGCAATCAGGCCGGGCATCATCACATTTTCCAGGGCTGAGAATTCCGGCAACAGGTAATGAAACTGGAAAATAAAACCGACATTGCTGTTTCTGTGCAGGCTGAGACTGTTATCGTTTAACTTTGTAAGATCCCTGTCTTCAAAGATCAGTTTCCCCTGATCCGCGATATCCAGGCAGCCCAGTATCTGCAGCAGGGTGGTTTTGCCCGATCCCGACGCACCGACAATGGCCAGCATCTCGCCACGGGACAGGGACAGGTCCACCCCGCGCAGCACCCTGATCGGGACTTCCTCGGTTCCAAATGATTTATGAATATTTTCAGCCTGCAGCAGAAAGGAATGTGCTTGCAAAGGAGGATGCATAGTGTCTGTTACTCGTAGGTCAGTGCTTCAGCAGGCCGTATCCTGGAAGCCTTCCAGGACGGATAAAGAGTGGCTGCCAGGGTGATAAGGATGGCTGAAATGGCAATGACGGTTACATCCATGGGTACCACCTTGACCGGCATGGTGGACATGGGATAAACATTGCTGGGCAGCTCGATAATTTTGTATCGCTTGAGCAGTGCACAGAGCCCGAGTCCGCTGGCAACACCAAGCACAGTTCCGGACAACCCGATTACCGCTCCCTGGTAAAAAAAGATGCGCATGATTGAACCGGTGGTGGCACCCATGGATTTGAGAATGGCAATATCCCTGGTTTTTTCCATAACCACCATGACCAGTGCACTGATAATGTTCAGGGCTGCAACCAGGATGATGAGATCAAGGGCAATGAAAATGCCGATTTTTTCCAGTTTCAGGGCTGCAAACAGGTTCTGATTAATCTGCATCCAGTCTCGGACCGAATATGCATTGCCCACCACCTTCTTGATGGCTGCAGCAGTCAGGTTTGCCTTGTCAATATTTGTGACGCGAATTTCAAGACCGTGTACGCCCCGGTCCATGCCGGCAAGGCTGCGAGCGGTTGAAAGATTGACAAAGCCCATGGTGGAATCGTATTCATACATCCCTGTTTCAAAGATGCCGGTTACCAGGCAGGTACGGACCTTGGGCAGAACCCCCATGGGGGTAAGCGGGCCGTTGGGTGAGATAAGCCGGATTTTCCAGCCTTGTGCAACCTGTAACTGGGATGCAAGATCTTTTCCCAGGATGATGGCAGGCAGGCCGTGGTCTGCAGCCAGCTCCTGAAGGCTGCCGCTGATCATCTGGCTCTCAAGCTTGATCACTTTGCCGGCACTTTCCGGATCAATACCCCGCAGAACGATTCCACTGGATGTTTTGCCCGAAGAGATCAACGCCTGCCCGTAAATATAGGGGGTAGTGGTGACGACCCCGTCTATCGACAGCACTTCTTTTTGCAGCCGATCAGAATCATTGATTTCTCCGCCGAATTTCTGTACCAGGATATGGGCATTAATACCGATAATCTGGTCCCGCAGTCCTTCTGTAAATCCGGTATAGACGGAGAGAACAACAATCAGCGCCATGACGCCCACTGCCACACCCAGTACGGAGATGACAGAGATCAGTGAAATGAATTTCTGTTTCCGTTTGGCTCGCAGGTAGCGGAAGCTGACAAAACGTTCAAAAGACATATCAGAAGACGGAAGACGGAGAACAGAGGACAGAAAGTACCATAATCTGCTCTCAGGCTTCCGGTTTTAAATGGGGAAACAGGATAACATCTCTGATTGAAGGAGAATCAGTGAGCAGCATGACCAGCCGGTCTATGCCGATTCCTTCTCCGGCAGCCGGCGGCATACCGTATTCCAGGGCACGGACGTAATCATGGTCAAGTTCCGGATGGATCTCATCATCATCACCGCGTTCCTTGATCTGTTGCGCAAAACGTTCATACTGGTCAACAGGATCGTTGAGCTCGGAAAAGGCATTGGCAATTTCCCGGCCGGTAATAAAAAGCTCAAAGCGATCCGTGACGGTCGGGTCTTCTTCATTTCTGCGTGCAAGCGGTGACACCTCAGTCGGATAGGAGGTGATAAAGGTCGGGTCGATCAGTTTATCTTCCACCAGCAGCTCAAACAGCTCGGTCTTTGCCTTGCCCGGGCCTGCTTCAGGCTGCAGTTCAATTCCTTTTTCTTTTGCCAGTGCCATTACACCACCATCATCCTTCAGCAACTCAGCATCAACACCACCCACCTCAACCAGTGCTTCATCCATGGTATAACGGCGCCAGGGCGGGGCAAGGTTAACCGCTGTTCCCTGGTAGCTGAGTTCCATGGAGCCGGTCACCTCGGCCACCAGCCAGGAGATCATCTCTTCGGTCAGGTCCATCAGGTCATGATAGGTAACATAGGCCTGGTAAAACTCCAGCATGGTGAATTCGGGATTGTGGCGGGTGGAGAGTCCTTCGTTGCGGAAGTTACGGTTGATTTCAAACACCTTTTCAAAGCCGCCCACCAGCAGACGTTTAAGATACAGCTCAGGAGCGATCCGCAGGAACAGTTCCATGTCCAGGGCATTATGATAGGTTTTGAACGGTTTGGCCGTTGCACCACCGGGGACCGGCTGCATCATGGGAGTCTCCACTTCCATGAAGCCGCGATTGCTCAGGAATTCACGGATCAACCGGATAATCTCCACCCGCTTGCGAAAGGTATCCCGGACTTCCGGGTTGACGATCAGGTCAACATAGCGCTGCCGGTAGCGGGTCTCAACATCGGTCAGGCCGTGGAATTTTTCCGGCAGCGGACGCAGGGACTTGGTGATCATCTGCAGGCTGGAGGCCTCCAGGGATAACTCACCTGTCTTGGTTTTGAACAGTTTGCCGGTGATGCCGACAATATCACCCACGTCCCATTTCTTGAACAGCTTGAATTTATCCTCACCAAGCAGATCCCTGCGGGCATATATCTGGATGCGGCCGGATTCATCCTGCACATGAAAAAAGGCTGCCTTGCCGAATTTACGCATGGACATGATCCGCCCGGCAACCCGGTACAGGCCGCTGTCCTTTTCATGGGATTCCGGCGCCAGGGATTCACCCCGCGGCAGGATTTCAGCAATGGGCTGGGGCGTTTTGAAATCATTGCTGAACAGTTTTACGCCGGCATCCGCCAGGGTCTGTGCTTTTTCCCGGCGCTGTTTGAGTATATGACTTTGTTGTTTATCCATGGAAATCACTGGTTATGGTAAAGTGTGCCGGTATTATGGGGATAATACCTTCGTACACTATAAATATTTTGCCCGCAGGTTGTCTGACACACCCCTGGTCAACTGCAGCACCTTTTTGGCCAGTGGTGGTCTGAGAGAACCAGTACCGCAACTTGGTGTAATAAATGACTGCTGCAGAAGGTCTTTTTTACTGCGGTTCGGTCCGACAAGAAGTTCGGCCTGGCTCTCCCATAAAGCTGTCAGGGAGTCGCTGGTTTCCTTTTCAATATCCTCAGCCCTGCCGGTGGGCACTCCCCCCCAGGCAATAATGGAGCCACGGTCAAGATAGCTGTTGATTGTGTTTTTGAGTGGCGCGAATGTATTAAAAAAACTGTAGGCATCAAAACTCAAAATATCAATCTCCGACTCAAGCAGCAGCTCCCAGTCCGTGTTGGCGCAGACATGAATACCTGCCAGGCCTCCCATCTGATGGATGGCGCCTGCAACCTCGTTGATCATTTCCTGGATTTCTGCAGCAGCAACAGAGATAAAAGCTGAGGATCCAAGTCCGGCAAGGGCGGGCTCATCAATGAATATGATTACCTGTCTGTCAGTACCGGAGGCAAGAAGTCTTGTCTGCCAGGCCGCTTTCATGGCAATTCCCTTGATAACCATCTCCCGGATGTTCTCATTATAGTATCCGGCCCGGCCTTCGTTGTCCTTGATACCGGTGAGCATGGTAAAGGGTCCGGTCACCTGTCCTTTCACGGCAACAATATCTTCTCTGCCTGCTATGGCTTCAGCAAAAAGGTATAATCCTTCCGCCCTGTTCCGGCTGAGTGTGAAGCGGGACTGAATAAGCGTCTCAGGGTTTTCAACAACAGCCATGTACTCTTCATAAAAGGCCAGCATATCTTTTTCAAAGTCAGGCTTGCCGATGTCATAGACAATACGGCCTCCAGGGTCGGTAAGGTTTTCTTCCCTGATACAGGGAATTCCCTCGGCAAACTGGGGCATCATCTGTTCCAATGGATTTGTCGGCAGCTGCGGCCAGAGAGGAATCTCCGGGGTAGAAGCAAAAATCCATTCCAGAGCCTGGTTATGGTCGGTCAGTGGCAGAGAGCCTATCAGCAGGGGTAACCCATCGGCTGAAAAACCGCTGTTTACAACTGTGGACATGATTAAACCTCAAACGTAACTGCAAAAGCACAGATAATCGCATTGTTACTCTTTGATTATCTGTGCTTTTGCAGGAAAACATTCTATTTTGCAAGGACTGGAACAGGCTCGGAAGTCAAATTTTATATAATTAGTGCGAACCCGTGCTGATGTCAATTTTTTTCAAGCAGGACCACACATTCAATGTGGTGAGTCTGGGGAAACATGTCCACAGGAATCAGTTGACTTAGTGAGTACTCCCTGTTGCACAGCATGGCCAGGTCACGGGCCAGTGTGGCAGGATCACAGGAGATATAAATAATCAGCCCGGGTTGCAGTTCGGCCAGCAGGCCGGCTGCCTTACCGATACCGCGGCGCGGCGGATCAAGAACAATAATGTCTGTCTGCTCCCTGTTTTTTGCCAGCTGACGCAGGCCTGTGACCACGTCTGAAACATGAAAACTGCATCTGACTCCGGCAGACCCGGCGTTGAATCGTGCCCAGCGTATACTCTCCGGGTTCTGTTCGATTCCGGTGACTGTTGCTCCCTTCAGGGCCAGAGGGATAGAGAAGTTTCCCATGCCGCAGTACAGGTCAAGTACGGTTTTTCCCTTGAGCTCACCCGCAAGAGTAGAGACAAGACGTATCAGCTGTACGTTCTGAGGTACATTGACCTGAGAAAAACATCCTCCGGACCAGGAGAGGATGCAGTTCTGCGCCGGATCAGGAAGGGAAATTTTCTGAGCCAGAGGAGCGGGTTCATCCGCTGGAACAAGCTGGGACCATTGTTTTCCGTTTGTCCAGCCGATATGATTAAGAGAGGCGAGGGATGCAAGGTTCTTGAGAACAGCAGCAGGAATATGTTGTCTGGTCTTCTGCCGGAGCACCAGGGTCATGGTGTCGTCAATCGGTGACTGCAGGAGCTCTATTTCAGAACAGGTATCTGCAAGTTCCCCCAGGCATAATGTTGTCCGCAGATCCCCAAGAGCAGCATTTACTGGTACAGTAGCGACCAGGCACCTGTTAATTCCAATAAAATGATTGCTCTTTTTTTTGAAAAAACCGGGAAGTCCGTTCCGGTTAATCTTCAGGCGCAGACGCTGTCGGTATCCCCACAGGGCGGGGGAGGGAATAATGTCCTGCAGGCAATGTTTCTGTAGTTCGATTTTTGCCCGCTCCATTGCCTCTTTGACAATCCCTGTTTTTATTCGCAGTTGTTCAGGGTAGCCGGCGTGCTGCAGATCGCAGCCGCCGCATTCTTCGTAATGCTGACAATGCGGTCTGATTCTGGTTGCAGAAGGGGTGATGACTTCCACCAGCTCAGCCTCCATGAAACCGCGAAATGCTCTTGTTTCCCGGAGAAGTACCGTTTCACCGGGCAGCACAAACCCGGCCATGATTACTTTTCCACTCTCAAGGCGGGCCAGCCCTTTGCCGCCCGCAATAATTTTTTCGATGGTCACAATATGTTCCATGTGTACACAGTAGCAGTATAATGGTGCCGTTATCAAGAATTCCTGTTTTTTTCCTATCCAGTTGTTCTTCTGATGTCAGAATCTAAAATTCGGAACATGAAATCCATCCTGTTGACGACAGTCCTCTGCTGTGGTATTGAGCAGTTTTATTGTAAATGAATAGATTTTCCGGCAAGGGCCGGTGAAGGGAGTTTTTAATGCGAACAAATATTCTTCATATCGGTGCCGGTGAACTCACCTACGAGATTCGCAATATTGTCAATGTAGGCAACAAATTGCAGTCACTTGGTCTGCGAGTGAACTGGGAGAACATCGGTGATCCCGTGGCCAAGGGCGAGGAAATTCCAATCTGGATGAAGGAAATTGTTGCCGATGCCGTGTACGATGACGCTTCTTATGGTTATTCTCCAACCAAGGGTGTGCTGGAAACCAGGCAGTATATTGCCGATGAGACCAATGCGCTGGGTGGCGTACAGATTGACCCGGAAGATATTATTTTTTTTAATGGCCTTGGTGATGCGATTTCCAAGATTTTTGGTTTTCTCAAGCGCACGGCCCGGGTGATTGTGCCCACGCCGAGCTACACGACACATTCCTCTGCCGAGGCTGCCCATGCCGGTGATCAGCCTGTAACCTATCTCCTTGATCCGAATCATAAATGGTATCCTGATCTGGAGGATATTGAAAACCACATCAAATATAATCCCGCAGTCGCCGGTATCCTGATCATTAATCCGGATAATCCCACCGGGGCGGTTTATCCTGAACAGATCCTGCGTGATATTGTCGAAATCGCCGACAAAAATGACCTGTTCATCATCTGCGATGAGGTCTACCAGAACATGGTCTACAACGGTACCGAATCCGTGCCCCTGGCCACTGTGATCGGAGACAGGGTTCCGGCCATCTCCATGCGCGGTGTTTCCAAGGAAATGCCTTGGCCCGGTGGTCGCTGTGGCTGGATCGAGGTATACAACGGCCACCATGATTCCATGTTTGAAAAATATATCAACTCTATACTGAACGCCAAGATGCTGGAGGTCTGCTCCACCACCCTGCCGCAGATGGTTCTGCCCAGGCTCTTGAATCATCCCGAGTACCAGGGCTACCTGGAGGAGAGGATCAGGCGTTATGAACGGTTTTCAAATATTGCCTTTGATATTTTAAAAGATATCAAAGGGATACTTGTTAATCGAACCAATGGGGCCTTTTATATGAGTGCGGCTTTTGAGTCTGGTTTGCTCAATGACAGACAGACCCTGCCCATTAAAAACGATGATGTACGTAAAACCGTAGAAGCCATGGTTGCCGGTCCTGATATTTCACCTGACAAGCGCTTTGTCTACTATCTGCTCGGTTCCACCGGTGTCTGCGTTGTGCCGCTTTCTTCATTTGCCACCACTCTGCAGGGCTTTCGTATTACCCTCCTTGAACGTGATGAGCAGGAGTTCATCAATATTTTTAAAACCATTGCCACTGCCATAGAGCAGTATCTTGCCTCCGCCTGATTCCGTTTTGCCCAAACCTTCAAGCGATGTCATCTCTGCTCGGGATGACATCGCTTTTTCATTTCTCTTGTTCCCTTGACACGGGAAATCCCCATACTTATTGTTGCTCCAGATTTGATTGGCGGATGAATGTAAATTATCACTGTATTTCTCATCCGGATAACCAGATTGATCAGTCGTAACAGTCTACCACGGGAACATCCAATTGGTTTTCAGCTGACCGGCAGGCTTTTACGATCAGACAACACAGGGAGAATAAACGTGACAGAAGATAAAAAGAAGCACAATCCTGAACTGAATCAAGCAGATCCTGATATCCTTGAGGAAGTTGAAGAGGAAAACAGTACTGCCGAGGAAGAAGGAGTTGATATTGAAACCCTGCTGCAGGAACTTGAAGAAACCCGTGAACAGATGCTGCGGGTTGCAGCAGATGCGGACAACTTCAAAAAACGCATGGAGCGGGATAAGGAAAAGATGCTCAAGTATGCAGGAGAAAATATCCTGCGTGAGCTGTTGACTACTGTTGACAACCTTGACCGTGCTCTGGAGCAGGGAGGGGTTGAAAGTGGAGACCCCATGCAAAGGCTTGAAGGGTTGCTGGCCGGAATAGATCTGACCAGGAAAGGGCTTGTAACCATGCTGGAACGTAATGATGTTGTCCCGATTGAGACGGTGGGCAAGCCGTTTAA
>CAZKBZ010000050.1:0-11109 GCA_964551175.1 uncultured Desulfobulbus sp. | reverse complement strand
GTATAACCGGCAACAGATTTTATACTCATTTAATAAAGGAGATAAGGAGATATAATCATGGGGAAAATAATTGGAATTGACCTGGGTACCACAAACTCTTGTGTTGCCATCATGGAAGGTGGAGATCCCAAGGTCATTGAAAACACCGAGGGTAATCGGACGACCCCTTCCATTGTTGCATTTGCCGACAACGGTGAGCGGCTGGTGGGACAGGTTGCCAAGCGTCAGGCCGTAACCAATCCGACCAAGACCCTGTTTGCCATCAAGCGGCTGATCGGGCGCAAGTTTACCGATGCCGAGGTAAAGAAATCAATAGAGGTCAGTCCGTTTAAAATTGTTGAAGGGCCCAATGGCGATGCCATGGTTGAGGTTGAGGGCAAAAAGTATTCAGCCGCCGAGATCTCAGCCATGATCCTGGGAAAGATGAAGCAGACAGCCGAAGAGTATCTCGGTGAAACCGTCACCGATGCGGTTGTCACCGTACCGGCCTATTTCAACGATGCCCAGCGTCAGGCAACCAAGGATGCGGGCAAGATTGCCGGACTCAACGTGCAGCGGATCATCAATGAACCCACGGCGGCCTCTCTGGCCTATGGCCTGGATAAGAAAGGTGAAGAGAAAATCGCGGTCTTTGACCTTGGCGGCGGTACCTTTGACGTGTCTATTCTGGAGATCGGCGACGGCGTGTTCGAGGTAAAATCCACCAACGGCGATACCTTTCTCGGTGGTGAAGATTTTGACATGCGCATTGTCAACTGGCTGGCCGACGAATTCAAGCGTGACCAGGGTGTTGACCTGCGCAATGATAATATGGCATTGCAGCGGCTTAAGGAAGAGGCTGAAAAGGCAAAAAAAGAGCTGTCAACAGCCATGGAGACCGATATTAACCTGCCGTTTATCACTGCGGATGCTTCCGGTCCCAAACATCTCAATGTAAAGCTTTCACGGTCAAAACTGGAATCGCTTGTTGAAGACCTGATTGATCGTTGTGAGGGACCCTGTCTTACTGCCATTAAGGATGCCGGTATCAGTGTTTCTGAAATCGACGAGGTGATTCTGGTCGGCGGCATGACCCGTATGCCCAAGGTGCAGGAGAAGGTAAAAGCCATCTTTGGTAAAGAGCCGCATAAGGGTGTCAACCCGGATGAGGTTGTGGCCATTGGTGCAGCCATTCAGGGCGGTGTCCTGAAGGGTGATGTAAAAGACGTACTGCTGCTTGATGTTACACCGCTTTCCCTGGGTATAGAGACTCTGGGTGGCGTAATGACCAAGCTGATTGAGAAGAACACCACTGTTCCGACCAAGAAGAGCCAGATCTTCTCTACAGCGGCTGACAATCAGCCGGCAGTGTCCATCCATGTACTGCAGGGTGAGCGTGAGATGGCCTCTGACAATAAAACCATCGGCCGTTTTGAGCTGACCGATATTCCGCCGGCACCGCGGGGAGTTCCGCAGATCGAGGTGACTTTTGATCTGGATGCCAATGGTATCCTGCACGTGTCTGCCAAGGATATGGGCACCGGCAAGGAACAGTCCATCCGAATCACCGCTTCTTCCGGCTTAAGCGAGGAAGAGATAGAGAGGATGAAGAAGGATGCGGAACTGCATGCCGATGAGGACAAAAAGCGCAAAGAGCTTGTTGAGGCCAAAAACAACGGCGATTCCATGATCCACATGACCCAGAAGAGCCTGACAGAGCTGGGTGACAAGGTCGATGCAGAGACCAAGGGTAACGTGGAGCGCGAAATCGAGAACCTGAAAAAGGCCCTTGAGACCGATGATGTTGAAGCGATCAAAAAGGCGACCGAAACTCTGACCCAGGCGTCCCATAAACTGGCTGAGCTGATGTATGCCCAGGCCTCTCAGGATCAGGGCGCTGCCCGTGGAGCCGGTGCTGCCGGTGCTGCCGGAGCTGGTGCTGCCGGGGCTGCTGGGGCTGCTGGTGCAGCAGGAGCGTCCGGCGCTGCCGGAGGCGGCGGCAGTGACGATGATGATGTTGTAGATGCTGACTTTGAGGAAGTAAAGTAAGTTAAATAACTCAGTCAACTGTTGACGTACCAGGGGAGTTTAGATGAAAATCTACACTCCCCTTTTTTTTCGTTTTGGTATATTCTCTTACCTCCAAACCTTATACCTCTAAATCCTATACTTGAAATCTTGATTCATGAAACGCATTCTTTCCGGCATCCAGCCTTCTGGTCAGCTTCATATCGGTAATTATTTCGGTATGATGAAAACCATGATTTCCAACATGGAGACATCTGATCTCTATGTCTTTATCGTTGATCTGCACGCTCTTACTTCTGTCCAGGATCGTGAAAAACTGTCCACCGGCACCCTGGAGGCGGCTGCCGATTTCCTGGCCCTGGGACTTGATCCCGACAAATGTACATTCTGGGTCCAGTCGGATGTTCCTGAGGTCTGTGAACTCACCTGGGTGCTGTCCACTCTGACCCCCATGGGACTGCTGGAACGCTGCCATTCCTACAAGGATAAGGTAGCCAAGGGCATAGCTGCCAATCATGGCTTGTTTGCCTATCCGGTACTGATGGCTGCTGACATTCTCCTCTTTCAGTCTGAGATAGTCCCTGTCGGCAAGGATCAGAAACAGCATCTTGAGGTGGCGCGAGATATTGCTATCAAGTTTAATAATACCTTTGGCGAGACCTTTGTCATCCCGGAGCCGGCTATCAGTGAGACTACAGCCATCGTGCCTGGGCTGGACGGCCAGAAGATGTCCAAATCCTACGGCAATACCATCCCCATTTTCCTGGATGACAAACCATTGCGTAAAAGGATCATGGCCATCCAGACCGACTCCACACCAGTAGAAGATCCAAAAGATCCTGACAAATGCAACCTGTATGCTCTGCTTGATCTCTTTGCTTCCAGAGAAAAAATGGCTGAAGTACGTGATCTGTATGTCAACGGTGGAGCCGCCTACGGATACCTGAAACAGGATCTGTTTGAACTGATCCGTGATTACTTTGCAGATGCCAGAACTAAGAAAAAAGAACTGCTGGCAAACCAGGACCAGTTGCGTGAGGTTCTGGCCATGGGTGCTGATAAGGCCCGGGCCAAGGCAATGGAGACACTTGAACTGGTCCGTGACAGGGTGGGACTCAAGTATTAGCCGACAGGAAAAAATCAAGGGCGGAATTACCAACGCCTGGAGTCCCATTTCCTTATTTTTCCTTGACAGGGCGCATGTTAGCTGGTATTTGAGTTGCGTTTTTCATATATATGATTTAATCTCTCGTGTTTGAGAGTTTTTAGACCTTTGCAGGCGCGTAGCTCAGCGGGAGAGCGCTACCTTGACACGGTAGAGGTCGGCGGTTCGACACCGCCCGCGCCTACCATTTTAGCGATAAAGGCTAAGAGTCCGGCAACTGTGGCCCCAGGCTCGTTAGCCTTTCCTTTTTAACAGGTATTATGACCGATATTACAGTCTCCATCGCCGGTGGGGAATCAAAGACCTTTTCTGCACCTGTTTCAGTACAGGATGCACTTAAGGAACTGGTTTCCAATAAGCAGCGCAAACAGGCAGTTGCTGTATTAAGCAATGGAGAGCCGGTTGATCTGTCCGCTTCCCTCAGCACGGATGCAGTGCTAGAACCGGTTACCATGCAGTCTGAGGAAGGTCTGCATATTCTGCGTCATTCCAGCGCTCATATCATGGCCCAGGCTGTAAAGGAGCTGTACGGTCAGGATGTGAAGGTTGCCATCGGTCCTGCCATTGAAGACGGTTATTATTACGATTTTGATCGTGAAGTATCTTTTACCCCGGACGATTTTGCAGCCATAGAGGAGAAGATGGCAGAGATCGTCAAGGCTCGCCTTCCCTTTGAGCGTCGTGAGATGGGGATTGCCGAGGCCATCGATTTTTTTGAAAAACAGGGTGAGAGCTACAAGGTTGAACTGCTGAAGGAAATGGATGCGGAAACCGTGTCCCTGTACCAGCAGGGTAATTTTATTGATCTTTGCCGTGGACCCCATATTCCGGATACCTCCTGGCTGAAGTCCTTTAAACTGCTGCGGGTTGCCGGATCATACTGGCGTGGTGATGAAAACAATACCATGCTCACCCGTTTATACGGCACTGCTTTTTTTGATAAAAAAGAGCTGAAAAGATATTTGAACCGGCTTGAAGAGGCCAGAAAACGTGATCACCGTAAACTTGGCAAACAGCTTGGTCTCTTTACAATCCAGGACGAGGTCGGTCCGGGGTTGATCCTCTGGCAGCCGCGTGGTGCTCAACTTCGCAGGTTGATTGAGGATTATTGGAAGGACGAGCATTACAGGCACGGCTACCAGCTGCTGTACACTCCTCATATTGCCCGGCAGGATCTGTGGAAGACCTCGGGTCATCTTGATTTCTACAGTGAGAACATGTACTCGGGTATGGAAATCGATGAGGTTGCTTACCAGCTCAAGCCGATGAACTGTCCCTTTCATATCGGGATCTACAATGCCGATAAGCACAGCTACCGGGAATTTCCCATTCGCTGGTGTGAGCTGGGTACCGTTTACCGGTACGAGCGTACCGGGGCTTTGCACGGGTTAATGAGGGTGCGCGGTTTTACCCAGGATGACGCCCACATCTTCTGCAGGCCTGAGCAGCTTGAAGAGGAGATTTTCAACATTATTGATCTCAACCTCCATATTCTCAAGACCTTTGGTTTTGATGAGTATGATGTTTACCTGTCCACCAGGCCGGATAAATATGTGGGCAGTGACGAGCACTGGGATCTTTCCACCGAAGCCCTGAAACAGGCGCTGGACAAGAAGGGGCTCGCCTACGAGATTGATCCGGGCGAGGGTGTTTTTTATGGTCCCAAAATAGATATCAAGATCAAGGATCAGCTGGGTCGTTCCTGGCAGTGTTCCACTATTCAGGTGGACTTCAACCTGCCCGAGCGATTTAAAATGACCTATACCGGCGCCGATGGAGCTGAGCACCAGCCCATTATGATTCATCGGGCCCTGATGGGCTCACTTGAGCGCTTTATCGGTGTGTTGATCGAACATTATGCCGGTGCCTTCCCCTTGTGGATGGCTCCTGAACAGGCACGGATCATGAATATCACCGATGATCAGGCCGAGTACTGCAAAAAGGTTTTTGCTGATTTGCGCAGTGCGGGTGTACGGATTGAGCAGGACCTGCGTAATGAAAAGCTCAACTACAAGATCCGGGAAGCCCAGGTCATGAAGGTGCCGTATATGCTTATCATTGGTGAGCGGGAAAAAGTTGATGGTACGGTCACCGTGCGCAAGCGTAACGGAGATAACCTGCCTCCCATGTCGCCGCAGGAATTTGCAGACATGGTTCGCAGGGAATGTGAAGAAGGGTTAAAGACAGCCTGACAGGCTCGAGTTATTTATCACCAGGAGGATTGGACATTAAACGAAGAGGCAGGAAACTTCCCCAGAAGCAGGAAATTAAGGTTAAGGTTAACGAGGCGATCAGGTACCCGGAAGTCCGGTTAGTCAATGCCGATGGTGAACAGCTGGGAGTTGTTCCCATTGAGAAAGCCCTGGATATTGCATATGACCAGGATCTTGACCTGGTCGAAGTTTCGGGTAAGGCCAACCCCCCGGTCTGTCGGGTGATGAATTTCGATAAGTACCGGTATGAGCTGAAGAAAAAACAACAGGAAGCAAAGAAAAAACAGACGGTCATCGAGACCAAGGAGATCAAGTTCCGGCCCAAGACCGAAACGCATGATCTCAACTTCAAGATTAAGAAAATCAAGAAGTTTCTCGATCAGAAAAACAAGGTTAAAGTGACCATGCGTTTTCGCGGCCGTGAGATTATTTATGCCCAGTCCGTTGGTCTTGATGCGATCAACAAGATAGCAGATGCCCTGCGCGAGGATTGCGTTATCCTCCAGGAACCCCGGATGGAAGGGCGGCAGCTGGTCATGTTTGTCGGCCCCAAGGCCTGAGAAGAAGGAACAGGGAAGAGATAAAAAGAAAGAGGGAAAAGAAAGTCAGTCATGATTTCTTCTGTTCCCTGTTTTCTTTTCAGGGTCTCTTGAAAGAGTTACTGACAGTAAAATTATATGCAGGCACATGACCTGCCGCAGCAAGGAGAAAGATCATGCCCAAGATGAAAACCAACAGGGGGGCTGCCAAGCGCTTCAAGGCGACAGGCTCCGGCAAAATCCGCCGCAGCAAGGCCTTTACCTCCCATATACTGACCAAGAAATCCACCAAGCGTAAACGCAATCTTCGGAAGAGCGGGCTCATTGATGCCGCTGATACCAAGGCTGTAAAACGCATGCTGCCCTATCTGTAGAAAAGGGTATCTTGAAAAAAAAGATATTTTAACTGGAGTATTACCATGTCACGCGTGACACGAGGGTTTAAGGCCCGTCGAAGAAGAAATAAAGTATTGAAGATGGCCAGGGGCTATCGGGGTGGCAGGAGCCGCCTCTATCGCACTGCCACAGAGGCTGTTGATCGGGCGCTTTGTTATGCCTATCGGGACCGGAGAACAAATAAACGAAATTTTCGTCGTCTCTGGATCACCCGTATTGGTGCTGCTGCAAACCTGAACAGCACCAGCTACAGCAGACTGATCCATGGCCTGAAACAGTCTGATATCGAGCTTGACCGCAAGGTTTTGTCCAACCTTGCTATTATGGATCCCAACGCATTCACAGAAGTTGTGAAGGCTGCCGGTATCCAGACCTCCTGACAGACTGATGGAAAGTGAACTGCAGAGGCTGAAAGCCGAGGCTGAAGAAGCTCTGCAAGCTGTCAGTGACAGGGAAGCTCTGGAAGAGTTCAGGGTCAGGTTTCTTGGCCGAAAGGGACTGCTTTCCTCGACCATGAAACAGCTGGGTCAGGTCCCGAAAGAGGATCGTCCCAGGCTGGGACAGCTGGCCAATACCATCAAGAAAGATGTTGAAGCCCTTTTTCAGGATAAGAAAGAGGTGCTGGAGTCCGGCGGAGGAAAAGTCGCTGAAGACGTTGACCTGAGTCTGCCCGGGCGGTCGCTGCCCTTTGGCAAGCTCCATCCGGTAACACAGGTGATGGAGGAAATCTGTGCTGTTTTTGAGGGCATGGGATTTGCTGTTGCCGAGGGACCGGATGTAGAAACCGATCATTACAACTTTGAAGCGCTTAATATTCCCAAGCACCATCCTGCCCGGGATATGCACGACACGTTTTATGTGTCCGATTCCATCCTCCTGCGTACCCATACCTCGCCCATGCAGGCACGGATCATGGAAAATCAGGAACCGCCCCTGCGTTATATTGCACCGGGCAAGGTGTACCGCTGCGACTCCGATATCACCCATACCCCGATGTTTCATCAGGTTGAAGGCTTTCTGGTCGACCGCAGGGTTTCCTTTGCCGATCTGAAGGGGGTGTTGACCTCTTTTACCCATCGGATGTTCAAAGAGGATCTGGAGCTTCGTTTCCGGCCGAGTTTTTTCCCTTTTACCGAGCCCAGCGCAGAAGTAGATATTGCCTGTGTCATCTGTAACGGTTCGGGTTGCCGGGTCTGCAAGCGTACCGGCTGGCTGGAAATTCTCGGTGCCGGCTTGATTGACCCTGAAGTTTTGAAGATGGTCGGCTATGATCCGGATGAGTATTCAGGTTTTGCATTCGGTCTTGGTGTGGAGCGTATCGCCATGCTTAAGTACGGCATAGATGATATCCGGCTTTACTATGAAAATGATCTCAGATTTCTGGGTCAGTTTTAGCATATACCGCAGCTGATCGGGGCCGGTCTTCATCCCATCTCCGGTTACCATTGTTTTAACAGGAAAGATATCCCATGAAATTCACCCTCAGTTGGCTCAGTGAGTATGTTTCCATTGATGGTCTGAGCCCTGAACAGATGGCCGACCGCCTTACGATGTTAGGTCTTGAGGTCGATGCGGTTCAGAAGCTGTATGAAGGCCTTGAAGGTATTGTAACGGCTAAAGTTCTTTCCGTACAAAAACATCCCAATGCTGATCGTTTAACCCTGTGTGAAGTTGAGGTCGGTGATGAAACCGTACCGGTTGTCTGCGGTGCACCCAACGTCCGGCAAGGCATGGTAACCGCCATTGCCCGGCCCGGCGTCTGTCTGCCCGACGGTCACAAGATCAAAAAGGCCAAGGTCCGCGGTCAGGTTTCCTTGGGAATGCTCTGTTCCTGGCGGGAGCTGGGTATCAGTGAAGATCATACAGGTATCATGGAACTTGATTCCGGTCTGGCATCCGGGATTTCACTGGTGCAGGCGCTTGACCTTGATGATACCATGATTGAAATTGATCTCACTCCTAACCGTCCCGACTGTGCAAGTGTCCTGGGTATTGCCCGGGAAGTTGCAGGCTTTACCCGGCAGACCATTACACCTCCTGTTACGCAAACCCCTGCACTTGATGGATCCGGGGTTGATTTCACGGTCACGATTGAAGAGCCTGAATTGTGCCCCCGGTATGCAGCCCGCAGACTGACAGGTGTGGTCATAAAACCTTCGCCCTGGTGGCTGCAGCGTCAGCTTATGGCTGTCGGCATGCGACCGATCAACAACATTGTTGATATTACCAACTTTGTCATGCTTGAGTATGGCCAGCCCCTGCATGCCTTTGACTATCAGAAACTCGCCGGCAGGGCCATTGTTGTACGCTGTCCCGGGGAGAACGAGAAAACATTCACCACCCTGGACGGTACGGATCGGCAGTTGAGCCCGGACATGCTGATGATCTGTGATCGCGACAAACCGGTTGCCGTTGCCGGAGTCATGGGTGGTCTTGATTCAGAGGTTACCGATACAACTACGGAACTGCTGCTGGAGTCAGCCTGTTTTAATCCGGTATCCATCCGTCGTACAGCCCGTATTCTGAATCTTCCCTCCGAGGCATCCTACAGGTTTGAGCGGGGCGTGGATCCTGACGGGGTTTTAAACGCCATGGAACGGGCCGTGCAGCTGATGTGTGAACTGGCCGATGCCCGTGTTACCGAGGGCGGGGTTGACGAGTATCCTGGTAAAAAAGAACTGCTGAGACTTGATCTTCGGGTGAAACGGGTTAACGAGTTGCTGGGTACTGATCTGAGCAGTGATACGGTTGCCGGCTATCTGCAGGGAATAGAATTTGAAGTAACCGATCAGGGAGAAGATATCCTTCAGGTCACGGTTCCCAGTTTTCGTGTTGATATTGAACGCGAAGTTGACCTGGTGGAAGAGATCGCCCGCCTGGTCGGGTATAACGAGATTCCAACTTCGCTGCCAGTCATCACCATGGATTATCCACGCCGCGATCTGTTGCGGATTCTCAGGCAGAAAACCGGCTCGATCTTCACGGCTCTTGGCTTTTTTGAGGCTATCAACTACTCTTTTGCTGCAGAAAAACATTGCGACATGCTGGGGTTGTCTGCTGATGATTCCCGCAGGCAATGTGTTAGGCTTCTTAATCCCTTGACGGAAGAGCAGGCCGTGATGCGAACCATGCTCTTGCCGGGTATGCTGGAAAATGTCCGTCGTAATATCAACTTTCAGCAGACAGATATTCGTCTCTTTGAAACCGGCAAAGTTTTTTCCTTTGTGGCCGAAGATGCGCAGCCTGATGAACGTTATCAACTCTGTGCCGTGATGAGCGGTGCCAGGTATCCGGGAGCTAATCCGCTCTATTTTTCCGGTGACAGGGCCGATATTTTTGATATCAAGGGAGCGGCTCAGTCCCTGCTGCAGTCGTTGCGTGTGCAGGGTAAATCAGGTGTGATCAGCTTTGTTGCAGATCCGGAACATGGTCAGCCTTACGGAGAACCATCGTTTACCATTCGCATAATGGATGGTGACCTGGAACTTGGTATCATCAGCAAACTGACCCGCAGGGCTGCCCGTGAGTTTGCTGTCAAGCAGGATGTCTATTTCATGGAGCTTGATCTGGAAACACTGCTGGATCTGCCCGGGATTGACAAAGCCTTCAGTCCGTTGCCGCGTTTTCCTTCTGTGAAACGCGATATTGCTCTGCTGGTTCCTGAGCATGTTCCAGCCGGTGCCTTGCTTGAGGATATCATCGGCCATAAGATTGAGAATGTGGTTTACGCGGATATCTTTGATGTCTACAGTGGAAAACCTATTGAAGAGGGGATGAAAAGCGTTGCACTGACTGTTACTTACCGTTCAGATAAGAAAACACTTGATGATGAAACGGTTGACGCTTTTCATGAAAAAATTGTACATTCACTGATGACCGGTTTTGGTGGTCGATATCGGGAAGGGAAAGAATAAATGAAGAAAAAAAATGTTACCCGTAAAGAACTGGCTCTGGCAGTAAATGAGAAGCTTGGAGTCTCACAGCGTAATGCTTCTGAAATGGTTGATACGATTTTTGCAACCATGAAGAACACCCTGATCAGTGGTGAATCCCTTAAACTGGTGCAGTTTGGAACCCTGTCGGTACGCGATAAGGCACCTCGGCGTGGCCGCAATCCCCGCACCGGCGAATCCATGATCATCACCAAGCGTAAGATGGTTTCTTTTCGCCCGTCCAAACGTCTGCGGGAGCGTTTGAACAAATAAGTTTTGCGGGAAACAGATTTTGTGTTTACAATTACATTGTTGAGGCAGTGCTTTTCAGTTTCAGTAAAGGGTGCCTTGAAAAATTAGATATTTTGTTCGAGTTCATGGAACAGTGGAAAATAAAAGCGCAGCATATTGGGCATATGTGAGCATTTTATTTTTCGCTGTGACACAGAAATCGGACAAAATAGCAATTTTGCAAGGTGGCCTAAAGTAGATGTGTGAGGAGTATCTGCCGAAACAGCATATCGTTTGACATCAAAAGGGAGTTGCACTCGAATAAGGAAACAGCATTTCAGCAGGCGTGAAATCTACCCAGACCAGGACAACTGAAATACCGGACAGGGTTTACTTCCGGATAGGAGAGGTCAGCAGTCTTGTTGGTGTTGATCCTCATGTTCTGCGTTATTGGGAATCTGAATTCAAGGTTATTAAACCCAGGCGGGCTAAGTCAAAGCAGCGGCTGTACCGCAGAAAAGATGTTGAAAATCTGCTGCGGATCAAGACCCTGCTCCACGACGATGGCTATACTATTGCCGGGGCAAGACGGTTGCTGAAAGAATCAGGGTCCGGCCGTCAGGCAC
>CAZKBZ010000049.1:16894-20452 GCA_964551175.1 uncultured Desulfobulbus sp. | reverse complement strand
CCGTGGATGCTTGAGCGGGCAAAAACTCCATCGTAATCTTTAATCGCCCCGGTAAATGATCCGCGGGCATGACCAAAGAGCTCGGATTCCATGAGCTGGTCCGGTATCTGTGACAGGTTGACAGCCAGAAAGGCGCGGGTGAAACTTTCCTTGAACTGTCCCCGGTGGCGGTCAAAGGGGATAAAACCGGAACGGCCTATGGCAGCAGCGGCCACGCCCTTTCCCGTACCGGTTTTGCCGGTGAGCAGGGTGGAGAAATCCTCCATCCGGTTCCAGAGCAGATCCACATACAGACCGATGTCATGGGTAAAGATGTTATTCCAGAGCCGACCGCGCAGATTCTGCATGCAGGGGCTTATTCCCGGCAGTGAGGTGTTGATGAAATAAAAGCCGCGGCGCATCTGGAAGAAAATTGCAATGTAGCGGTCTGCTTCCTGCATGGAATATCCGAAACCGGACAAATCTTTTATGATCTGTTTGTAGAAATCCAGGGGAACCGGCTCATCTCCGGCCCTGAGCTGCTGCCTGATATGAGCGTCAAACTTATCCAGATAACGGTGAAAGAGAATAAAGAGAAACAGCCCGTCAACCAGTTCCCTGTCCCGGCCTGTAAAAAGATTGACGTCAGCCCGGTTTGAGTGGATGAATTCCCGGCCGGTTTTTTCAGCAACCGCAACTGCAGCGCTCAACAGCTTTTCCGGCTTCGTATTTGGAGGTAAGTTTGCTATCCTGCTGTCAGCAACAGAACGTTGTCGGGAAAACGGGTTGACGGTAATGGATTGACGAATTTTTTGTAAAAGGTGTTGATCCTCTCTTGTCAGCCGCTTTTCCATGGACATTAATGTACAGTATGTATACATAAAATGTCAACACTGGTTGGTGATGAATGATGGGGCAAGGAGATGTTATCAATATATCAGTATGTTATGTGTATTTGAAAAAATGGCATGATCATTGGAGTAATGACAGCAAAAGTGCTGTGAAAAAAAACGATACAACAAAAGAGATTTCAGGATGACAGAGCAGTTGACCAGTCGCGAACAGATACTGTGGGCCAGGAAACGTTTTATTGCCATGGCCCTGACCTATTTTCTGGGCGTATTTAACGATAATTTTTTCAAGCAGGCTGTGTTGCTGCTTGCCGTTGCCATCGGCATGAACCAGATCCAGGGCTATGCCACGGAACTCTTTTCACTCCCCTTTATCCTGTTTTCCGCCTGGGGCGGCTGGCTGGCAGACCGGTTTGCCAAAAAACGGGTGGTGATCGGGGTCAAGTTTCTTGAGCTTGCTGCCATGCTCATCGGAGCCTACGGAATCCTGACCATGAACTGGACTTGTGTGCTGGCCATGGTATTTCTCATGGGATTGCAGTCGACCCTGTTTGGACCGGCTTTAAATGGTTCTATCCCGGAGCTGTATCCCAGGGAGTATGTCACCAGAGCCAATGCCTCCCTGAAACTGGTGACAACGGTAGCAATTCTTCTTGGCATGGCCCTGGCCGGTTTTGCCCTTGACCAGCACTGGTTTGCCACAACCATCCCCTTTGGCAGGGTGCTGGTTGCCTGTATTGTCGTGTCCATCGGCCTGCTGGGAGTTGTTGCCTCTTTTGGTGTTTTTTCACGACCTGCCAGCGGTTCCACAACACCTTTTCCCTGGACCGGTCCGCTTAATTCCATCCGGGACCTGGTGCTGCTGAAAAAAGATCCCCTGCTGCTGCTGGCGGTCTGCTGTGACAGTTTTTTTTACTTTATCAGCCTGCTGGCCGTGCTGGTGATCAACACCCTGGGATTGCAGCAGCTTGGTTTGTCTACCTCGGCTACTTCCATCCTGTCGGTTTCCCTGATGGTCGGGGTCTGTATCGGCTCGCTGGTAGCGGCGAAAATAACCAGTCATGAAAAGTGGACCCATGTGCTCCTGCCCGGAGCCTCGGGTATGGGGTTCAGTCTGGCGGCTGCCGGGCTGCTGGTCTCTTACGGCACCAGTTACCAGTTCCCGATTCTGCTTATCCTGTTGATTCTGGCCGGTACATTCGGCGGACTGTTCCTGATTCCAGTGACTTCCTTTATCCAGGTTCGTCCGAAAGCAGACAGCAAGGGCAGGATTATCGGAGTGGATAATTTTCTGGCATTCAGCTGCATGCTGCTGGCCGGCAGGATTTTTCCGACTCTGGACAGCGCCTTTGAACCCTCACAGTCCATGCTGCTGCTTGGTACTGTTTCCATGCTGTCCGGAGTTGTCATCTGGTATGCACTGCGCAGGGTTGTTCAGCAAAATGTTATTGACTGAAAGACTTTACTTTCTGGTGATAATTATGAAAAAAATATTAAACTGGATCATCTCTCTTCTGCTGCGCCTCAGGTATCGGATCCATTTTACAGGGCTTGAGGAGATAAAAGATGATGGGCGTCCCATCCTGTTTCTGCCCAATCACCAGGCCCTGATCGATCCGGTTATTGTCTTGAGTGGTTTGTATAACCGGTTTGCTCCCCGACCCCTGGCAGACGAAAATCAGCTCGATCATCCATTGGTGATGCCCATGGCCGGAATGGTTGGTACCATTATTATCCCGGATCTTTCCATCAGCGGACGCAGGGCAAAGGATCAGGTTTTTGCCGGCATAGAAGAGATCGTGGACGGATTGAAAAAGGGGGATAATGTTCTCCTTTATCCTTCCGGTCGACTCTGCCGGAGTAATGTAGAGGTAATCGGCGGTAACAGCGCTGTGGCCTCCATTGTCCATGAACTGCCGGATGTCAGGATCGTCCTGCTGCGTATCCGCGGCCTGTGGGGGAGCAGTTTCAGCCGTGCTGCCGGGATCCCTTCCTTTTTTGCAAATGTGAAAAAGCATCTCTTCCGGCTGCCGGCAAACGGATTGCTGTTCATGCCCCGCAGGGATGTGCATATTGAAGTAGTTGAGCCGGATGATTTTCCAAGAGACGGAGACAAACAGGAGATCAATCGTTATCTGGAAGAGTGGTATAACCACCAGCCGGACAGAAATACGCAGGTACCCTATTTCTGGTGGCAGGGAAGTAGTCCAATCTATCATCATGAGCCCGAGGCGGCAGCTGTTGACCGGGACACATCGGAGATTCCCGCGGTAACCAGAAACCAGGTGCTTGAAAAACTGCAGGAGCTCTCAGGTATTGCTTCAATTAAAGATGAGGACAACCTTGCTGCTGATCTGGGAATGGACAGCCTGGTGCTGGTGGAGTTCGGCAGCTGGCTGCAGGAAGAGTTCGGCGTGTCTGCTGAGAACCTTGAGGGACTGCAGACCGTTGCAGACTGTATTCTGGCAGCCGGCGGCATTATGCCGGCAATGGGTGCTGCTCCCTTGAAACCGGTTTCCTCGAAATGGTTTGCCGGGGATGAGGGAATGACCCTGACTGTTCCGGATGGGTCAACCATTGCAGAACTTTTTCTTTACCAGGCCCGGAAAAATCCGGACCAGGTAATCCTGGCTGACCAGACCAGCGGTGAAAAAACCTGGCGCCAGCTGATCATGGCCCTGTATGCCCTGCTGCCGGAGATCAGGAAGATACCGGGCAGGAGGGTGGG
>CAZKBZ010000049.1:0-16794 GCA_964551175.1 uncultured Desulfobulbus sp. | reverse complement strand
GGAGCTGGAGCAGGCGGAGATTGCTGAAACTGCAGCCATTCTCTTTACCTCAGGCTCCGAAACGCGACCGAAATCGGTTCCCCTGACCCATGGTAATTTTCTGGCCAATGGCCGCGATTTTGCGAAAGTGCTCTCCTTGTCGTCCAATGATCGTCTGCTGGGCATTCTGCCGGTTTTTCATTCCCTGGGACTTGCAGGCACCGTGGTGCTGCCGCTCTGTACCGGGCTGCGCACCGTGTACTGGCCTAATCCCACCGAGGGTATGCAGCTGGCCAGAATGATTGCAGCCTATGAAACCACCACCTTGATTACCACGCCCACGTTTTTAAATGGTATTCTGCGGGCCGGAGAGTCTGCGCAGTTGAAAAGTCTGCGCTTGATCTTTTCAGGTGCTGAAAAATGTCCGGAACATGTCTTCAAGACCCTGGAGCAGAAGTGTCCGGATGCACTGCTCTGCGAGGGGTATGGCGTAACCGAATGTTCACCGGTTGTTACCGTCAACTCCATTGATGATCCCCGTCCAGGCACCATCGGCAGAATCATGCCATCCATGGAATATGTTCTGCTGGATCCGGAAACAAGAGAACCGGTGACCGGTGGTAAAACAGGTCAGCTGCTGGTACGTGGTCCCAATGTTTTTCCCGGCTATCTCGGCGATGCCCCGTCTCCTTTTGTCGAGTATGCTGGAAAGTTCTGGTACGATACCGGGGATCTCATGTTTGAACAGGACGGGGTGCTGGTCTTTGCCGGTCGCTTGAAACGTTTTGTCAAGCTGGGCGGGGAGATGATTTCCCTGCCTGCCATTGAACAGGTGCTGGAAGCATATTATCCGTCCGGTGATGAACCTGTGCTGGCAGTGGCCGCCACTGCAGACGAGGAACATCCAGAACTGGTTCTGCTTACAACCCTTGATACCGACCGGCAGGAGGCCAATCAGGCGATCAGAGAGGCAGGTCTTTCACCTCTGCACAACATCAGGCTCGTGAAGAAGATAGACCAGATTCCCCTGCTGGGAACGGGAAAAACGGATTATACGACCATAAACAAACTGGTGAATGCAGAAGCAGACTCACAAAACGGAAACTGAACCTATGAAGATCAGCAAAAAACAACTGCAGCAAGCCGTTGCAGAAAAAATTCTGTCCCAGGATCAGGCGGACAGGCTGGTATCATTCCTCCAGGCCCGGCCGGACAGTGGTCCGCGTTTTGACTTCACCCATATCCTCTATTACCTCGGCGGCATGCTGGCCATCGGGGCCATGACCCTGTTCATGAACCTGGGCTGGGAAGCATTCGGCGGCTGGGGAATCCTGATTCTTTCCCTGGTCTATGGAACTTCCGGTTTACTGTTGTCCGGTTATTTTCAGAAAAAGAAGCTGGCTGTTCCCGCGGGGATCTGCGCCACCTTTGTAACCGCCCTGACCCCGCTTGCCATCTACGGTCTGCAGCAGGCGCTCTCCATGTGGCCCGAGGGTACGGCATACAGGGACTATCACCATTACATCCGTTGGCACTGGCTGTACATGGAACTGGGCACCCTGGTGGTCGGTTCGATCATGGCCTGGAAATACCGCTATCCCTTTCTGATCATGCCGATAGCAGCAACCCTCTGGTACATGTCCATGGATCTGGCTCCATTTTTGAATGATGGAAAAAATAATTTTGAGTTCAGGGCACTGGTCTCCATGTGGTTTGGCGTTGCCAATATCCTGCTTGCCTTCTGGGTGGATATCAGGTCGCGTCAGAGCGGTGATTACGGATTCTGGCTCTACCTGTTCGGGGTCATGGCCTTCTGGGGCGGACTTACGGCTCAGCATTCCGACAGAGAACTGGCAAAGTTTATCTACTTCCTGGTCAACCTGGGCCTGATTGGGATCGGGGTTGTACTGGTGCGAAGGGTGTTTGTGGTTTTTGGTGCCATCGGATGCACCATCTACATCGGTCACCTGGCAGCAACCGTGTTCAGGAACTCCTGGTTTTTTCCCATTTCACTGACCTTTATCGGCCTGGGAATTGTGTTTGCAGGAGTCTGGTGGCAGAAGAATGAAGAGACGATAACCCGGAAGGTACACGCTGTACTGCCGACACCCCTGGCCGAGCTGCTTGAACAGCGGGCGGATTGATAAGCAGGTCAGGTTGGTGGCAGCTGAATTATTTTTTGCGGACCGTCAGCACTACCCCGTAGGATCGATTGTCCCTGGCAAGGATTTCTCCACCGGCATGTGAGACCACCTTGTTCATTCCCTCTGCCATCTTGGAGACACAGAGGAAACAGTAGTGTTCTCCCGGGTTCATTTTTGCAAGACGTAAACCTACGTCTTTATACCCCCATCAGCAGTCTTTGCGGTAGTCGATATCTATTCGTGCCCGTTTTCTCATTATTATTTGCGCAGGATCCGTTTGTCGCCAATCCGGATGGTCAGCTTTATTTTGTCAAAATATTCCAGCAGGGGGATGGAGAATTTCCGGGTCAGCCCGGTCAGGTTTTTAAACCGCGGAGCATCGATTTCGCCTTCCCGTTCGATAAATTCCGCTACCTGTTGACCAAGTCGTTCAAGATGATCCGCGTCAAAAAAGAGCGATTCATTGATTTTGACAAGTGTTCCCCTGTGCAGCAGCAGATCAATAACCTGGCGAATCTGTTTTTCCGGAAACTCACCAAAGGAGGCCACTACATCCTTAAGGTTTGGTGGTCTCAGCCCCGCATTTTTGTACAGACGGCTTATTGTTTCCTGCATCTCTTTTTCATCGACCTGCAGGGAGACCTCGTGGTCGGCCAGTCGTACCTCAGCCCCTTCCTGAACGATGAGGTTTTGTTTGACCAGGCTGTTCACTGTGTACTGGAACAGTTTCTGGTCCACAGGGGGCCTCAGTCGGGAGCGCAATTCTTCAGTGGCAAGGCCGCTTTTTAGAGGATTGTCCTCATGATACTGTGCAAGCAATGTCAGGATGGTCTGGCCCAGTTTTTTCACTGTCGGTGCTGCGACCAGCCGCTGGCTGTCTGATTCCACGACCAGGATTTTGCCGGTTGAGATGGGATGCTGCAGCTGTTTTTTCAGCTTTTTCCCGAACAGTCCGAGGCGGGTGGAAAGCTGTTCAGCTGTAATTCCCTGCAGCCCGCTCTCTTCCAGAAAGAGCAGCATCCGGTCGTCAAAATTACCTGACTTATACACAGAGAAAACTTCGTGATTACGTAACCGGTCGCGTTCAACAGTACGTTTTCGTTTCGGTGGTGCATTGTTGAGAATGACGCCGCCGCCAATGGTGGAGATGGGTGAATAGCTGCGGATAACAAAGCGGTCGCCGGGCCAGACAGCGGCAGATTCCTGCAGGATAATCTGGATATCGGCGTCCTGTCCGGGCTTGATAACATCCTCCTCCATGAGGACCACTCTTCCTACTATTTCCCTGGTTCCGACATGTACCCGCACCTGAGTCCTGTTTTTCAGCTCTTTAGCATTGGTCGCCAGGTAGTGCAGGTCGGCATCAAGCAGGGTGGAAGGAATCATGGTGCCCGGTGTGGCGGCAAGGTCTCCACGGTTGATCTCTTCTTTTTCAATACCCTGCAGGTTGATGGCTGTGCGATGACCGGCCTCCACCACATCACGATCCTTGCCGTGCACCTGGATGCCGCGGATTTTAGCTGACACCTTTGCAGGATAAAACATCAACTCTTCACCCACTGAGATCCGCCCTGAAAGGGAGGTGCCGGTGATAACCGTGCCGAATCCCTTCATGGAAAAGACCCGGTCAACAGCGAGCCGGAAGGGGCCGAATTCCTCCTGAAAGTTGATCGCCCTGACTTTTGCATCCAGAACCTGTTTGACCTCGTCAATTCCTTCACCTGTGGTGGAGGAGACAGCCAGGATGGGCGCTTCTTCCAGGAAGCTGCCGGCAAAAAAATCCCTGACCTCTTCCTCGACCATTTCCAGCCATTCCGTATCCACCATATCCTTCTTGGTCAGGATAATCAGTCCGTCCCTGACCCCTAACAACCGGCAGATGTCAAAATGTTCCCTGGTCTGGGGCATGATGCCTTCGTCAGCTGCAATTATAAAGGCCACCATGTCCATGCCGGCGGCACCGGCAACCATGTTGCGGATAAACTTTTCATGACCGGGTACGTCGACAATGCCCAGCCGGTGTCCGCAGGGCAGATCCAGATAGGCAAATCCCAGTTCAATGGTGATACCCCGTTGTTTTTCTTCTTTTAAACGGTCGGTTTCAATACCGGTCAGAGCCCGGATCAGGCTGGTCTTGCCATGGTCGACATGGCCGGCAGTGCCGAGGATAATTTCACGCATGAGGGAAAGACGTCAGATCTAAGGTCTTAAGGTAAACGGGCCATATGCAGCATGAAAGAAGACAATGTTTTTCTACTCAATAATCTCTGCACGACAAAATTGAGGCACGGTTAAAAATAGGGATTGGTGCGGGCCTCTTCTCCTATGGTGGATCGGGAGCCACCATAGCCGTGGCCTGGCCAGACAACAGTTTCGGGTGGCAGGGTGAGCAGCTTGCTTTTTATGGAATGGGAAAGTTCACCCATGGAACCGCCGGGAAAATCCGTACGGCCGACTCCGCCGACAAAAAGCGTATCCCCGGTAATACAGTCAGGGGGATTGTACAAACAGATACCGCCCGGGGTATGACCCGGAGTGTGGAGAACGGTCAGGGTTTCGTCACCAATGGTAATGGTATCACCATCTTCAACCAGGATGTCAGGCGGAGGTGATTCGGCAAGGCCCAGCTGGGAAAAATATGCTTTGATATCAGGTTTGCCGAAGAAATCGGCATCAGCACTGTGCATGATTATCTTGGCCCCGGTTGCCTGCTGGATAGGACCTATACTGCAGACATGGTCAGGATGCCCGTGGGTGGCAATGATGTAGATAACGTCCAGGTGATCCCTGTTGCAGGCATCCAGGATTTTTTCTTCATCTCCGCCGGGATCAATGATTGCAGCCTTGCTGGTCTTTGCACAGGACACAATATAGCAGCATACGCCCATTACGCCAACGGTAAGTTGTTGTATTTTCATAACTGTCTCAGGAAAATATTGGGAACAAGGAAAGGGAAGAGGAAGTGTGATTACTTTTTTCCTTTTCCCTTTTCACTCTTCCCTTTGTTATATTCAGCAGTCACACTTGTTGGGATCACAGCCTCCGCTGCCACAGCCGCAGCTGCTGTCCACAGTGTCCAGGCCACTGACAGTATTCAGGCTTACACCTTTAGCAGGTAAGCGTTGCTCAATTGCTTCCACGATAGTTGTAAAGGCATTGGTGGCAGGGGTTTCTTCATCGGACGACAGGTAAGGTCTGCCGGTATCACCGGCAACAACGACTCTCGGATCCATGGGGATTTTCCCGAGGAAGGGCAGCTCAAAGTCACGGGCTGTTTTCTCGCCACCGCCGGAGCTGAAAATATCCACGGTCTCGTTGCAATGGGGACAGATAAAGCCGGACATGTTTTCAACCACTCCGACAATGGGCATTTCCACGGTCTTACAGAAGTTGATCGACTTACGCACGTCAGCCAGGGCCACAGCCTGGGGCGTGGTAACGACCACGGCCTGAACATTGGGGATGGTCTGGGCTATGGACAGTGGTTCGTCTCCGGTACCTGGAGGGGCGTCAACAACCAGGTAGTCCAGTTCGCCCCAGTCCATATCCGCCACAAATTGCCGGATAGCCTGAATCTTGAGCGGTCCGCGCCAGATAATGGCTTCATCCCGGTCCTGCATCATGTATTCAAGCGATACAACCTTTACATTGTCATTGTAGACCAGCGGCGGCACCAGGTCATCGGGATTTTTCGGTGGTTCAAGATTGCCTTTCAGATCCAGCATCCGGCAGATATCAGGACCATGCAGGTCCACATCCATCAAGCCGACCTTGTAACCTCTGTCTGCCAGTCCCAGGGCAAGGTTAACGGCTACGGTGGACTTGCCCACACCGCCCTTGCCGCTCATGACCAGTATTTTATTCTTGATCCTGCCAAGTGATCTGTTAATAGCAATATCCTGCTGGGCAAGCTTTGCGTCGGCAGAGTTGCAGCTGCCCTGATTATCGGTCCCGCAGGACCCTCCACATGAACTCATAACGTCCTCCATTATATTAAAGAGATAAAAATTTTGATTAACGGGCCTATACTCTAATGCCGGATATCTGAAAAGCAATGAAAAAGTATACGGGTTCGGGTAAGACATCAGGTGGCGGCGCAATTGGACAGGAGAACTCAAAGGTTTGGGGTTCATCTTACGGTGTTTTTGTTGATTTCTAATTGTCAGAACCGTTATAGTGATTATCACTAAATAAGTGTTCATGCCGGATCTGCCTGGAAATGTGCGTGGAACAGAAGGCAGGCCTGGATAAACCGGTGAATACCAGAGGGAACAATGGATCCTTTCAGCAAGAAATTGATTGCAGAACTTGAAGAGATGGAACGGACGGGTCGAATGTTGCGCAACATGTCGCTTGCCCGCATGATGCCGTATAAGTCCGGCAGCTGGCAACCTGCAGTGGATGTGTATGAATCTGAAGGTGAACTCTACCTGTATGTTGATCTTGCCGGGGTAAAAAAAGATTCCATGGCAGTGGTTGCCGATGAGCGTCAGGTTCGGATCAAGGGATTACGCAGGTTGCCGCCCCAGCCATCCATTGCCTGCATTCACCAGCTGGAAATAGAACTTGGTCCCTTTGAGCGAACCATCACGCTGCCGGCAGTTGTGGATGCCAATCGGGTTTCGTCGGTCTTTTCCGATGGAATCCTGGTCATCACTCTGCCAAAGAGAAAAAAAGCGGGAAAAGTACGAATCAGGATTATCCCTGGTGAATGATATGGAGAATACAGAGAATAAAGAAAAATCGCCACAACAGGAGTCAAGCGTTGATCCTGCAAGTCTGCAGGTGCCGGAAACCCTGCCTATTCTACCCTTGCACGGGTTTGTTTTTTTTCCAGGCATGGGCTTTCCCCTGCAGGTAGCCAGTGATTCTTCCAAACAGCTCATTGATGATGCCCTGTTGCAAAACAGGATGATTGGACTGGTACCCAGCCGCAAGGAACGGACTCCGGACGATGATACGCTTAGCGGCGATGATCTGTACCGGGTGGGTGTTGTGGGGTATATCTATAAACTGACCAAATCTGAGGAAGGGTATTACCAGGTCCTGGTCAGTGGCACCCGCAAACTCAGTGTCATTGAGTATACCAGTGAGCAGCCATACCTGGTGGCCAGGGTCGCTGAAGTTCCGATGGAGTACAATGAAGAGGATAAAAAACTCGAGGCCCTGATCCTCGGCATCCGCAGCCAGTTCAAGAGGCTGGTCGAACTGACCCAGCTGCCTCCGGAGATGCTGGCCACGGTGAACGCTCTCACCGACCCCTTTCATATCGGCTACCTGGTAACCTCCCAGTTGAATCTCAAGATTGCTGATGAACAGGAAATCCTTGAGATAGTCGAGGTGGATCTGATGCTGCACCGCGTTGCCCGGGAGCTCAGCAAACGCCTTGAAACAGTGGAGATGAGTAAAAAACTGCAGGAGGATATCAAGAAAGATATTGACGGTAAGCAGCGGGAGTTTTTTCTGCGCCAGCAGATGCAGGCCATCCGCAAGGAGCTGGGAGAAGAGGATGACGAGAAGGTTGAAATCCGTGAACTGCGGGAGCGTGCAGCCGAAAAGGGACTCAGCGAGGAGGCAAAGGCCGCTGTTGAGAAAGAACTTGTCCGGCTGGAACGTATCTCTCCCTCTTCACCGGAATATTCCGGCACCCGCAATTATCTGGACTGGATCCTTGACCTTCCCTGGACAGACTCAACTACTGATACCCTGGATCTGGACAAGGCGGAAAAAGATCTGGATGAGGACCATTATGGTCTGGAGAAGATCAAGAAACGGATTCTTGAATTTCTGGCAGTGCGCAAGCTGAAGCCGGACATTCACGGACCCATTCTCTGTTTCGTCGGCCCGCCGGGTGTGGGCAAGACCTCGCTTGGCCAGTCCATTGCCCGGACCATGGGACGCAAGTTTGTCCGTATCGCCCTGGGAGGCATGCGTGATGAGGCTGAGATCCGCGGTCACCGGCGCACCTATATCGGAGCCCTGCCCGGCCGAATTATCCAGAGTCTGAAAAAAGCAGGGACCAATAATCCGGTTTTCCTGCTTGATGAGATAGATAAGCTCGGCAGTGATTTTCGCGGTGATCCCTCCTCTGCCCTGCTTGAAGTACTTGACCCGGAGCAGAACTCCACCTTTACGGATCATTATCTGGACATTGAATTTGACCTTTCCAAGGTGATGTTCATTGCCACGGCCAATATGCTGGACACCATTCCCGGTCCGTTGCGGGACCGGATGGAGGTGGTGGAACTGCCAAGTTACACAGAGGATGAAAAGGCGGCCATTGCCCGGAGGCATCTGCTGGCCAAGCAGCTTGAGGCGCATGCTCTGACCGAGGATGATCTGGAAATTGAAGATGAAGCGCTCAGAACGATTATCCGTTCTTACACGCGCGAGGCCGGAGTCCGGAACCTGGAGAGGGAGCTGGCTGCGATCTGCCGGGGTGTGGCTGCACAGATTGCCCGGGGCCGTACGGAAAAAACCGTGGTCACAAAAGAAAGTCTGTATGATTTCCTGGGAGCCCTGCGCTATTTCCCGGAGATGAAGGCGCGTACCTGGGGGCCCGGTCTTGCCACCGGCCTTGCCTGGACACCGGTGGGCGGCCAGATCCTGTTTATCGAAACGTCGAAAATGAAGGGTAAAGGCGGTCTGACCCTTACCGGTAAGCTTGGCGACGTGATGAAGGAATCCGCCACCGCAGCCCTGACCTATATCCGTTCCCATGCCAGAGAGCTGGGGATTGATGAAGATGTTTTTTCCCGGGTCGATCTTCATGTTCATGTACCTGAGGGGGCGACTCCCAAGGATGGTCCTTCGGCCGGTGTGGCCATGGTCAGTTCCCTGGTCTCGGTCATCAGCAACAGGACCGTACGCCAGGATGTGGCCATGACCGGTGAGATTACCCTGCGCGGTGATGTGCTGCCGGTGGGAGGAATTGGTGAAAAAGTTCTGGCTGCACTGCGGGCCGGGATACGGGAGCTGGTGCTGCCGGTTCTCAATGAAAAGGATGTTCTGGAGATTCCGGAGGATGTGCGGGAAGGGGTCATTTTTCATTATCCGCATACCATTGAAGAGGCTTTGGAGTTTGTTCTGGAGCCGGAGGCGGATAACTAACTATGCTTGGCTGGTTTAAGAAAAAATTTACGAAAAAAGACAGGCAGGACGAGTCTGTTGTTGAAGAGACTGCTTCAGTTGCTGCAGAGGCTTCAGAAGCTGCAGAATCAATAGAAGATCTGGAAATCATAGAGGCTGAAGAAGCTGTAGAAGATTTACAGGCTGAACCGCTACCCGAACCCGACGAACCTGCAGGGGCCGAGCCGGAGCCGGTTGTTGCCGAGAAGCCTGCCGAAACTGCAGAGACTCTGGAAACAGTAGAGGCTGAAGAGACAGGGGAAGCAGAAAAGACCCCGCCTGTACCGGAACCTGGAGAGCCTCGGGAATCCGGCCTGGAACCGGAAGCTGCTGACAGGCCTGCAGAGGATGAAGGAGTCGCAGAGGTTGCAGAAACAGCAGAAACAACAGAAGTTCCGGAAACTGTTGAGGTTGAAGAAGCTGTAGAAATTATACAGACTGAACCTCCATCAGAGCCTGATGAACTTGCAGGATTAGAGCCGGAATCGGTGGTTGTGGATGAACCTGCCCCTGCTGAAGAATCCGTTGCAGTGTTGGAGGATGCTGCTGTTCACGACTGGTCCGAAGAGGCTTCAGTTGAAAAACCTGTTGAGGAAAAACCACTCCCGAAAAAACCCCGGGTAGAACAGCAGAAACCGCAGCGCATTTCGATGTTCAGGCGTCTGCAGGATCGTCTCGGCAAGACCAGGAACAGTTTTGTTCACCGGCTTGATACGCTGTTTCTGGGTAAAAAACAGATCGATCAGGAACTGCTTGATGACCTGGAGGAAATACTGATCACTGCAGATCTTGGAGTGGCGACAACACAGCAGCTGCTTGACACTGCCCGAACCTGCGTCAAGCGCAATGAACTCAGTGATTCCCAGGCCCTGAAAGGAGTGCTTCGTGACAAAATTCTTGCCTTTCTGCAGGAATCCGATCAGCCGGCAGAACTTGTCATGCCGGAATCAGGACCCTTTGTGATTATGGTCGTGGGGGTAAACGGAGTGGGAAAAACAACATCCATCGGCAAGATAGCAGCCAAGTTTGTGGATTCAGGTCAGACGGTTCTGCTTGTTGCAGGCGATACCTTTCGTGCAGCGGCCATTGATCAGCTCAAGATCTGGGGTGAGCGGATCGGTGTTGAGGTGGTTGCAGGCGCACCGGGTTCCGATCCTTCGTCCGTGGTTTTTGACGGTGTGGCCCGGGGCATAGCTGAGGATGTTGATGTTATTTTAATTGATACTGCCGGTCGGCTTCACACCAGTGTCAACCTGATGGAGGAGTTGAAAAAGATCAAACGGGTGATCGGTAAGAAACTGCAATCAGCTCCCCACGAGGTGATGCTGGTTCTCGATGCCACAACCGGTCAGAATGCCATCTCCCAGGCAAAGCTGTTTAACGACGTCGTCGGCGTGACAGGATTGACCCTGACAAAACTTGACGGTACTGCGAAAGGCGGTATTGTGGCAAATGTCTGCCGGGAATTGAAAATACCGGTCCGTTTTATCGGTATTGGCGAGCAGGTGGACGATCTGCGGGATTTTGATTCCCGTGAGTTTGTTGAAGCCCTGTTCCAGGAAACCGGTGACAGGAAACCAAATGAAAACTCGATTGACGAATAGGTAAGCATCTCACTCCTCATTCCACACCCTATATTCCAACCATGCAATATCGACAACATAATCAGCCCGGTTGCGGTGGCTGTCTTCTTGTTATACTGCTGATCCTGCTGGTCACCGGCGGATGGTCTGCAGTGGGCGATTTTATTTCTCTGATCTTTTTTACCGCCATCATGGGGATTGTGCTGCTGGGCGCGGCCTTTTTCGGCTTTTCCTGGTATATCCGGAAAAGGGTGGCTGATTATGAGGCCACCCAGACGGAGAGTCATAACAAGTTTGTGTTTCTGCTCGTCAATATTCTGGTGCATATTGCCAAGGCTGACGGACATTTCACCAAGTCCGAGCTGCGGACCATGACCAACTTTTTCCAGTACTCCCTGCATTACAACCAGGACCAGATGTACTGGGTCAAGCAGCTTATCAAGGAGGCCAGGGACACGGATCAGAATTTCGAGGAGCTGCTCTCCGAATTTAGAGGGACCTTTGCCTATGAGCCGCGCCTGATTCTGCTTGAGCTGATCTACCAGATTCTTTACACTAAGGTTCCGGTCAACGAGCAGGAGCTGAAACAGGCCCGGCAGATCGCAGCTTTTCTGCAGATCAATGAGTATGACCAGCGCACCATTGAAGCCAAGTACAGGTATGGAGGGCAGGGTGGTGGTCCTGCCGGCACCTCTATCTCAGAGGAACAGTATTATGCAGTGCTGGGGCTGAAGCCGGGGGCTGATTTTGTCGTTATCAAGAAGGCCTACCGCAAGCTCTCCATGCAGTACCATCCGGACAAGGTCGCCCATCTCGGTGAGGAATTTAAAGCGGTTGCTGAAGAGAAGATGAAAGAGATTAATGCGGCCTATGATTTTTTTGAGAAGAAGTTTAATGGAAGTTGAAAATAGTGAATAGGGAAGAGGGAATGGGGAGAAAACAGAAGAGAAGATCACCTTTTATTCCCTATGCCCTTTTCCCTCGTTCCTTTCCCCTATAACTTGTGAGGACAATATGACCATAGCAAAAAAGATGCAGGTATTTGCCGAAAAATCTTCCTGGATTCGCAAAATGTTTGAAGAGGGTGCCCGGATGAAGGCGGAATTCGGAGCCGAGAATGTGTTTGATTTCAGCTTGGGCAACCCGGATGTTCCGCCGCCGCCTAAATTCGGCGAGGTGCTGAAAGATCTGGCTGAAAATGATGCACCCGGTGTTCACGCCTATATGCCGAACGGCGGTTATCCGTTTGTTCGCGAGGCGCTGGCGGCCAGGCTGTCAGAGGAGCAGGGTGTGGAACTGGGTATGGGTGATGTGCTCATGACCTGCGGTGCTGCCGGTGGCCTGAATGTGATTATGAAATCCCTGCTTGATCCCGGCGATGAGGTCATTATACTTGCTCCCTTTTTTGTCGAGTACAATTTCTATGTGGATAATCATGGGGGGGTGACAAAAGTCGTTGCCACGGATGATGAATTCAACATTGATCTTGCAGCTGTTGAAGAGGCTTTGAGCGAAAAGACCAAGGTGGTGCTGATCAACAGCCCCAACAACCCCACCGGTCAGGTGTATTCCGAGCAGTCGCTTGCCGCTCTTGGAAAATTACTGGACAGTGCCGGCGAGAAATTCTGTACCTCCATTTACCTGGTTTCTGATGAGCCGTACCGCAAGATCGTGTTTGATGGTCTGCAGGTGCCTTCCATCCTGGCTACCACCACAAATTCCATCGTGGTCTCTTCCTACTCCAAGGACCTTTCACTGCCCGGTGAACGGATAGGGTATATTGCAGTGCATCCGGACATGCACGGTAAAGGAGAGTTGCTCGATGCCATGACCCTGGCAAACCGGATACTGGGTTTTGTCAATGCTCCTGCCCTGATGCAGCGGGTCGTTGCCCAACTGCAGGATGTGAGCGTTGACTCCTCAGTCTATGAGCGCAGGAGGGAGGTCTTCTGCAAGGTTCTCGATGATGCGGGCCTGGAATATGTCAAACCAAAGGGGGCGTTTTACCTCTTTCCGAAAACACCCATTGATGACGTGGAGTTCTGCTCCATCCTGCAGCAGGAAAAAATTCTGGCGGTTCCCGGCCGCGGTTTTGGAGCGCCCGGTTTTGTCCGGTTGGCTTTCTGTATTGATGATGCGGTTATTGCCGGCTCTGCAGACGCCTTTAAGCGGGCAATGGAAAAAGTAAAAAAGGTATAAGGTTTACAGGTATCAGGTGTCAGGGAAGAGTTGTCGGGGTTTTTGGTCTCTTCTGATACCTGAAACCTGAAACCTTGCTAAATTCTATCCGCCCTGCGGATGACATCACACAGTTCCAGGGCGATTGCTGTAATTTCCTTTTTGTCTTCACCCTCGACCATGACCCGGATAACGGGTTCGGTTCCCGAAGGTCGGACCAGAATGCGGCCTTTTTTAGCCAGCTGCTTTTCCGCTTCCTGCAGGGCGTCCTGGAACCCCGGGATGTCTTCAGGGGCAATCTTTGAAGACATGCGGACATTTTCCAGGACCTGGGGGTAGGAGGTCATGACGGCTGCCAGTTCTGATAACGGCTTTTTCTTTTTTATCATGATGGAGAGCAGCTGCAGACCGGCCAGGATGCCGTCTCCGGTGGTGTTATGGTCCAGAAAGACAAGATGGCCTGACTGTTCGCCGCCGAAGTTGTAGCCTTTTGCCCGCATGGTCTCCACCACATAACGGTCCCCTACCTGGGTGCGTATCAGTTTTCCGCCCATTGCCGCCATGGCCTTTTCCAGACCGATATTGCTCATAACCGTTGTAACCAGGGTCTTTTTTTTCAGTTTTCTGCGGGAGAGCAGGTCGGCTGCACAGATGGCCATGATATGATCACCGTCAACGATTTCTCCCTTCTCATCACAGACAATGAGTCGGTCGCCGTCTCCATCCAGGGCAAGACCGATATCCGCTCCCAGCTGTTTTACCTTTGCAGCCATCACCTCGGGATGGAGTGCACCACAGTCCCGGTTGATATTTTTTCCGTCCGGCTCAACCCCGATCCGGGTTACTCTGGCACCTAACTCGGAAAAGACAAACGGTGCGACCTTGTAGGTGGCCCCATGGGCACAGTCAAGGACGATATGAAAATCATCCAGGGTGTATTTGGCGGGAAAGGTATTTTTGAGAAACACGATGTAACGACCCTTGGCATCATCAATACGGGTAGCCCGGCCGACCTCGTCCGCCACAGGTCGGAGTGCAGCCATTTTCTGGGAAAAAATAAGATCTTCGATGTCCAGCTCCACCTCGTCAGGGAGCTTGAATCCATCCCTGGAGAAAATTTTTATGCCATTGTCCTGGAAAGGATTATGGGAGGCGGAAATGACCACGCCCGCGTCGGCACGCATTGAAGTCGTTATAAAGGCAATACCGGGAGTAGGCAGTGGTCCCAGCAGCTGTACGTCCACGCCCATGGAGCATACCCCCGCAGCCAGGGCATTTTCAAGCATGTAGCCGGAAAGCCGGGTATCCTTGCCGATGACGATGTGGTGTCCCTTGGTTTTGGTCTTGACAATAAAGGCGATCGCCCTGCCGATCTGCATGGCTATTTCCGTGGTCATGGGGTAGATGTTTGCAACCCCGCGTACGCCGTCTGTTCCAAAAAGCTGTCGCATTGTTTCTTTTCCTGTTGTCTGCCCGCGCTACGGTCCTGCAGCTTCCGTCGCCTGTTCAGGGGTCCTGACCGGTGTAATGCGGACCTTGGCCGGGCTGTGTGATATAATGGTGATCGGCTCATGGCCGGGTACGGTAAGGCCGTTTACAATAACCGGGACCTCTCTGGGTTGCTGTACATCCTTACCATTGACATACGCCCTGAAGAGCATGGACGGCACAGGTGTGTCCCGGATCAGGTTCTCAGGAATTTCCGCTACTACAGTGATGGAGTCAGGCTCTACAATAACAGACCGGCCCGCATCTTTGACATTGATCGGAATTTTGCTGACGGTTTTTTTGATGAATTTTTCGTGCACCTCAATTTTGGCAACGACAACGGTTTCGCCAATCAGGTTGACAAATTCGGGAGAGAGATTGAGATGAACCGGCAGGGTGATTGAATGATTGAGTCCATTAAGATTGATAACATAGGTCTGCAGGGCCAGTACGGATTCAAGTACGCTTTTAGGGCCGGAGACAACGATTTTGTCAGGATCCATGGTGATTCGTCGCAATGTATATCCTGGTGAGACCTCTCCCTCGGTCACAGCATTGATAGGGATGGTCTTCTGGACAAGCTGATCAATGGACAGGGTGATATTGGCAGGTTGCAGGCGCAGGACACTGGTTCCGCGGGGCAGGGGAATGGAGTCCTTTGCGTTTTTAATGACAATGGTCCCGGGCTCTGCCTTGGACAGATCAACAGGCCGGGTGATATTGCGGTTACGGAGATCCTGCATGATGCTGCGCGGCCCCCGGACAGTCACGTCAAGTTCTTTGGTGAACTGGTTGGATATAACAAGGTTTTCCGGCAGGTTAAGCACTTCGATGGGAACCTGGAAGTTCATGTCGACCTGGTCCTCGCCGACAACTAGATACCAGAGCAGGGTACCCAGGCAGAGTGATACGACCTTGAGCAGCAAGTCTTTGCGGTTTGTCAGGCCGGTCAGCTTTTGCTTCAGGGTCTTTTTTTTCTGTTGAGCCAGTTTTTCCATAAAGGGCTGGAGTTCTCCTGGGTAGGGAATAACTTATTCAGTTCTCGGGTCAGTTTTTCTTCATCATTTAACGAGGTGATCTGGCCACCCTGAACAATGGATATCTCCTGTGTCTCTTCTGAGACCACGATGATGACAGCGTCTGTTTCTTCAGATAATCCCAATGCAGCACGGTGCCTGGTACCATAGCGTTTGTCGATTTTGGGATTTCTGGAAAGAGGGAGCAGGCAGCCGGCCGAGTGAATCCTGCCGTTTTGTATGATGACTCCACCATCATGCATGGGCGACATTGGAAAAAAGATGGAAACCAGCAGTTCATGCAGCAGCCTGGCATCAATCAGAAAACCGGAATCAACATAGTCGCGCAGTCCGTTTTCCCGTTCAATAATGATCAGGGCACCGATACGCCGCCGGGCCATGTAGACGGCAGCCGAGATGATTTCGCTTAAGTCATGGGCGGCCATGTCCCGGGTTTTCAGAAACGGGGTTTTGCCCATCTGGGTCAGGGCACGGCGAATATCCCGCTGAAAGACAATGATGACAATGAGCAGGATGGAACTGAGGAACGTACGCAGAAGCCAGTGCAGTGCCAGCAGGTCCAACTGGCTGGAAATAAAGTAGATAGCGGTAATAACAATAATACCCACCAGCATCTGCACAGCCCTGGTGCCGCGGATCAGAAGAATAAGCCGGTAAATAATATAAGAGACAATCAGGATATCAACGATATCCTGCCACCTGAGAGAGCTGAGAATGTCAGGCATGAAGAATTGTTTGGCGGTGTGAAGTTGACCTGTTTGGTTAAGAGAATCTATTATTCTTTAAATTTAGCATGTTATCGCGTAGTTGAACAGAGAAAATGAATAAAGACTGTTATTTTTTATTTCTGTATAGTATTCAGGGTCGGATGTGGATTGTAAATGGAGAGAAAAAGAAAGGTATCACATGGCGGGTATCGTACATTTTGTGGTAACAGACAGCGGTGCGGTTTGGAGGTCGGCCGTACAGAAGGTCTGGTATCTGATAACTTCGATCACTGTTGTCCAGCTGCTGCAGTTGTTGGGGGTGTTGTCAATTCTGACCTTTATCTGCAGCCTGCTGGTCATTCCCTGGCTGATCCTTCGGATGTCACCGGAATATTTTATCAGACACCGACGTGATGTGACTGAGCGTCATCGACACCATCCGGTGCTGGCGATCATTATTTTCTTTCTACGAAATGCGGTCGGTTTTGGCCTGCTGGCAGCCGGTATAACAATGCTGGTCATGCCCGGACAGGGAATCCTGACCATGTTG
>CAZKBZ010000048.1:0-20638 GCA_964551175.1 uncultured Desulfobulbus sp. | reverse complement strand
ACAACGATATGAAACAAAATGAAAGATGTAGTGCCATAAGGGCAGGCCAGGAGCAGATAACATTTTGATATCATACGACTTTACAGTTGTGCGGCACAAAGTTGGGCTGGGTGATTCAAATATGGGACTGCTTATTTGCTGTTTTCCGGCGATGTTTCTGTAACGATAAGTTTGTAACCAAAGCCGGAAACGGCCTGAATCTTGATTGACTGCAGGCCGTGGAGTTCAAATTTTTTTCGTATGTTGGTAATATGCATGACAAGAGCCTTTGTCTGGCTGTCCGGCTTGTAGCCAAGGATGTTTTCCAGAATTTCAGCCCGTGATACGGCCATGTTTTTTCGGTCAGCTAGGAAATAGAGCAGGTCAAACTCTGTTTTTGTTAACGGCAGATAGAGGCTGCCTGACAGTTTCACCTCTCGTGTTGCCGGGTCAATGGTCAGACCCCTGATTTGAATAGTTTCCTGCCCGACCGGCTGGTGCATGAGCTTTGACCGGCGCATGACCGCATGGACCCGGGCAAGTAATACCCTGGGACTGAAAGGCTTTGTGACGTAATCGTCAGCACCGGTTCCAAAACCCTGGAGTTTTTCATCAACAGTGTTTTTTTTTGTGAGCAGGATGACCGGGGTAGTGATTGTATCGGCACGGAGTCTGTCCAGCACGGAAAGACCGTCCATGTAGGGCAGGATTATATCAAGAATTATAACGTCCGGTTTAAAGGATTCTACCAGTTCCAGGGCCTGTATGCCATCCTCGGCAATGGCTGTGTTGATACCGTTTGCCGTAAAAAAGGTATACAGCATTTCAGAAATACCACAGTCATCTTCGGCGATCAGGAGATTGAATGGCTGATTTTGAGGCATCTGTATCCAGGAGACATGGTTAAATAGTGTCGGGTGCCCGTACAGGTAAGATGAACAAATAAAAATATATTAGGCGGGCTTTGCCCGTAACCCAAATCAAGGGAAAAGGAAAGAGAGAATAGTGAACAGGAAAAGATCATTTTGGATGCTTTTTCCTGTTCCCGTTTTTTTGTACGCTGTTTTTTTGACAGAAGCTGTGGGATAAGTCACCAATTACTCATGGCCTCTGGTAGCAATTTGACCGGAATTGAAATCGGTACGACCCGTGTTTTGGCTGGAACCAGAGGTTCAGCTGGTACCTTTTCTGGTTGTTTCCTTGCATAGCTAATATAGCTCAAAGCTGCATAGGCTGTCAACCAGAGGATGATGAACCACAGGAAGCGGCGGCGGGCCTTGGTCTCAACGGGCAGCAGGAGCAGGGCGCAGATGATGGCTGCAGGGACAAACACCCCGGCCCAGAAAGCAGGCATGTAGCGGAGCAGTTCCTGCAGACCAAGGAAAAACCAGGGACCGGCTATATGGAGCAATCCGATACGGTCAGGTTCTACTGGCGCTGTCAGCACAACGGAGATGACCAGAATACAGAGAGTCAGGGGTATATGGTTGCGCCAGTGTGCAGTATAACGCCTGAGGTGGGGCCATACGCAGAATCCGCCCAGTATCATCAATCCGATCAGATGGTTGAGATACACCTTTTTCATGCCTCCCGCACTGATATCAAAGAGAATCGAATTCAGAGATTTTCCGACAAGCGGCATGGACAGGGTGATATGTTCAGCAATGGCTCCGGCTGCTTCGCCGGTGGCATCACCGCGCAGCACGTAGCCGGTAAAGAGCAGCAGCAGTGCAACCGGTACACTGGCACTCAGCCGAATCCAGGCAGCACGTTTGAACGAGTAGTCATTTTTCCAGAGAATGGCAGCCAGGTGGCAGAGCAGCAGCAGGAAGAAGGCCTGGCTTGAGTAGTAATGCAGCCCCCGCCAGAAGGAACCGAAGGGTACGATCAGTTCAATGGTTGCCGTTGCGTAAAAGGGATCATGTACACTGTACTGCAGGCCAATAACAATGCCGGATAGGACGGAGATATAGAGGCTGATCAAGGCATGCCCGCCCCAGTGCATGGCGAGCAGCCGGTTCTTTACTTCTGTCTTGACCGGTCTGTCAGCTGCATCCATCAAAGCGTTACCAGGTAGCCGGTTATCTGTCCGGCCTCGTCAGTCTGGATCTCAACGGGAAAAGCAGGCAGGTCCTTTTTTGCCGGTCCTGAGATCAATTTGCCTTCAGGTGTAAACCGGCTCTGATGGCATGGGCACTCAATGAGTTGTTTATCTTCCAGAAAGCTGACCCGACAGCCGAGATGGGTGCAGGTCCTGGAAATTGCTCTGGGTGTTTCAATGCCTGCAAACAGGAGAAAGTCCCGTTCCGCATGGAAACCGCTTGCAGGCAGGGGAGCTGCCACCTGTACATACCTGGGCTTGGGTTTGACGGCAAAGCCTGAAAAACGGAGCAAAGGGTACACCAGGCCTGCACAGATCAGTCCAGCCGTCCACTTGATCAGCCTGGACAGGAAGTTACGCCGGTTATCTTGATTGTTTATCCCTTTTGCATCAGCAGCCATTTTCTATGTATTATATTTTCGCTTCAGGGCGTTATGGACATGGACCGGAACCACCTCGCTGACGTCGCCACCATGCCTGGCCGCATCCTTGATAATGGAAGAGCTGATATAGATCCAGCGGAAGCCGGTCATCAGGAAAACAGTTTCCACCCTGCGTTCAAGTTTCCGGTTCATCAGGGCCAGCTGGAATTCATAGTCAAAGTCTGAAACAGCCCGCAAACCACGGACAATGGTACAGGCACTCTTTTCAATAGCATAATCAACGATCAGGCCGCTGGTGGTGTCCACCTCAATGCGACTGTTGTCCGGGCCGAAACAGGTGTTGATCATGTCAATGCGTTCCTGCAGGCTGAACAGGGGAGTCTTTTCAGAGTTGATGGCAATGGCGATTATAATCCGGTCAAAGAGATTCAGCGCCCGGTTAATAATGTCAATATGACCGTTGGTTATCGGGTCAAAAGTACCCGGGTAGACGGCAATGGTATGGGAGTGATCCTGGCTGCAACCGGATTTTTGAGATGTTTGTTGGGACATGGCAGGGGTGTGGTTTGAGAGTATAAAGTTATTGTTTGTATGTATCAGTTTGTCCGGGGACGATGAGGTTGCTCTTTTTGGAGAAGATTACCCTGTAGAACCAGAGGCCGGTTTCACCATACCGGCGTTGATCGACCAGTTCCAGGCAGCCGTATTGGTCCGGCAGTTGTTCATCCTTGCGTTCTTCAACAATGACAAGTCCCTGATTCCGTACAATACCCGCTTTTTCTACCATCTGCAGGGTCGTTTGTGCCAGTGTTTTTTCATAGGGTGGATCGAGAAAGACAAGGTCGAAGAGCAGCCCGGGTTGCAGCCTGTTTTTCAGTCGTTGCAAGCTGGTTGATCTGGTGAGATTAAACTGGAAGAGCAAGGCCTGGGGAGAGGAAAAACAGTGGTCCAGGTTGGCCCGGATAAGCTCAAGGGCCTGCCTGGACTGATCAACAAAGACGGCAAGTGCCGCACCCCGGCTCAATGCTTCAATCCCCAGGCTGCCGGTTCCTGCGTACAGGTCCAGCACCCTGCTTTCTGCAATTTCCTGCGCCAGGATGTTGAACAGGGCCTCGCGTGTCCGGTCGCTGGTCGGGCGGATGGACCTGCTACCGGATTTTGGTGTGAGCAGGGTATGCCCTCTGGCGCTGCCACCGGTAATTCGCATGTTTTCCGGATGTAGAAAGTAGGGAATAAGGGATACCGGGCGGTATTGCCAGCCGGAAAATTTCAGTCCAGTTGATTTTTTTCAGGCAGTGTTTTCGGTTCCCTGCACTTCTTGCTTTTCCTGTTGGAGGCAAAAGCGTACAGGTCGAGGAACGGGCCTGACAGAATATAGAGCAGGGCTGCTGCAAACAGGGTAATCGGGGGCTCTGTCGCCAGCAGAATGAGCAGGAGAATCATGCCGACAACGATCTGGAAACGTTTTTCCGGGGGTATCCTGGTTTTTTTAAAACTCAGGTAGCGATGGGTGGAAACCATCAGGTACGAGAGCAGGTAGACGAGCAGCAGGATGGAGATGTGTTTAACTGTGTCTGTTGCACCCAGAAAGCGGCAGAACATGACCGTGGTGGCAATGGCACCGGCAGCCGCAGGGCAGGGCAGGCCGACAAAGTCATGATGTTTTTTGTCGGTTTCCTCAGCCATGGAGTTAAAACGGGCCAGGCGCAGGGCTGTGGTAGCCACGTAAAGAAATGCTGCCAGCCAGCCGTAACGTCCATACGGGGTCAGGGCCCAGAGGTAGGCAAGCAGGGCCGGGGCTACGCCAAAGGAGACCAGGTCGCACAACGAATCCAGTTCCATGCCGAACCTGGAGGTGGAATGGGTCATCCGGGCAACCCTGCCATCCAGGCCGTCAAAGACCCCGGCAACAAGAATTGCCACAGCTGCAGGAAAAAAGTTACCGTTAATTGAGGCAACTATGGAATAGAAACCGCTGAACAGGCTGGTACATGTCAGCATGCAGGGCAGTGGATAAAATCGGTTGGACTGGTGTGTTTCCATGGATTACTCGCAGAAAAAGATAAATAACATGGAAAACGGATCATGCCGTTCAGGCAAAATTGTTTCCAATGTAAGAGTATTTATTAAACGTATTATACGCCCGGCAGGGAGGGATATGCAACAAAATAAAGGAAAGGCAGTGAGTTAAGAGAGTTACTGGTGCATACGGGCAAGGATGCTTTCGCCGGCCTTTACCTTTTGTCCCGTCTTCACTTCAATATCTGTCCCAGGGGGCAGGTACAGGTCAACCCGTGATCCAAAACGGATAAGCCCGTAGCGTTGGCCGGCTGTCACCCGATCCCCGGTTTCCGCCCAGCAGAGGATCCGGCGGGCTATCAGTCCGGCTATTTGCACCACTCCGTATTGCTGTCCCGAAGGGGTTGCAATGACCATGGCGCAGTATTCATTGTGCAGGGTGGCCTTATCCTTGTCTGCGGAATAGAATTTTCCCGGCTTGAACAGGACACGTTTCACAGTGCCGGGATAGGGTATCCTGTTGACATGGACGTTAAAGACGTTCATGAAAATGGAAATCTTGATAACCTGCTGCTGCAGGAACCGGTCGTCAAAGGTCTCTTCAACGAGGATCACCTTGCCGTCTGCAGGTGAGATGACGGCCTCATTGTCTTCGGGCTGAATCCGGAAGGGGTCGCGGAAAAACCAGGTAATAAAACCGGTCGCCAGCAACCCGATAAGGGCGGCCACCTGGTAGTCAAGGATGGAGCAGACAAGGGTGGCAAACCCGCAGAAGAGGATAAAGGGAAGTCCCTCTTTAGCCACGGGATATTCAGGGTTTTTCATACAGTACTCAGATCAACCGCTGGCGACAAAAGAAAGAGGCACGGCCGTTTGGCCATGCCCCATGTCATGTTACCTGTTCACCGGTTGTCAGGAGTTTATTTCTTAGGAGCCCGCGCCATAGCAATGGTACCGGTGCGGATGATTTCTTTAATGCCGATGGGTCGCAGGATATCGACCACAGCCTTGATCTTGGATTCCTGGCCGGTGATTTCCACAGTATAGGTAGTCGGGCTAACATCAACGACCTTGCCCCGGAAGATGTCGATTACCCGCAGGACCTCTGCCCGGGTGGATGCTTCAGCCTTGACCCGGATAAGAACCAGCTCACGCTCGACATATTCTCCTTCACTGACATCGGTCACCCTGATGACATCGATAAGCTTGTGCAGCTGTTTGGTGATCTGCTCAATGATGGAGTCATCGCCATGGGTCACCAGGGTCAGGCTGGATACCTTGGGATCCAGGGTTTCTGCCACACAGAGGCTTTCAATATTAAAGCCCCGGCCACTGAAAAGACCTGTCACCCGGGAAAGGGCACCCGGTTTATTCTGGAGTAAGACGGAAAGAGTGTGTTTCATTGGTCTGGTCCTGTTGTGTTAAATTGGTTAGGCTGTCAGCTGAAGGCTGTAACCTTATCCTTTTCAAGGCAGCTGATAATTAACCAGCAGCCTGAATATATTCAGCGTGCAGCCGGTTAAACGAGCAGCATTTCCGTGGTGGCTTTGCCGGCCGGAACCATCGGGAAAACACCTTCCTCACGGCTGATGGCAAAGTCCATGATCACCAGATTATCCGTTGCCAGAGCCTCTTTGATAACCGGTTCGACTTCGTCTTTTGTCTTTGCCCGCAGACCCACGGCGCCGTACGCTTTCGCAAGTTCAACAAAGTCAGGCGTTATCTCCATAACGGTTGCTGAATAGCGGCGGTTGTAAAACAGTTCCTGCCACTGGCGTACCATGCCCAGATAGTTGTTGTTGAGAATGGCAACCTTGACCGGAGCACCATACTGCCTGGCAGTGGCCAGTTCCTGAATGTTCATCTGGATGGAACCGTCACCGGCGACATCAATAACTGTTTTGTCGGGAAAGGCCAGCTTGGCGCCGATCGCCGCAGGTAAACCATAGCCCATGGTACCCAGTCCGCCCGAGGTGAGCAGACGGCGCGGTTCGTTAAACTTGTAAAACTGGGCGGCCCACATCTGGTTCTGGCCGACTTCGGTGGTGATAATGGCATCGCCGCCTGTCAGTCTGTTGAGCGTCTCGATAACATACTGCGGTTTGATGATGTCACCTTCCTCCAGGTAGGTGAGCGGGTGTTTTTCATTCCACTCGTTGACCTGGTCAAGCCAGACCTGGTGTTTCTCAGCCATGGCGGCACCATCAAAGTCGCTGCTGTCGTCAAACCAGGAGTTCATGGCCCGCAGGGCATGTTTGCAGTCTGCAACAATGGGGATATCCACCCCGACATTTTTGGAAATCGAGGTCGGGTCGATATCAATATGGATAATCTTGGCATGGGGTGCAAAGGCATCCAGCCGGCCGGTGACCCGGTCGTCGAAACGGGCACCGACGGCAATCAGCAGATCACTTTTTGCCACCATCATGTTGGATGCATAAGAGCCGTGCATGCCCAGCATGCCCATGGACAGCGGATCGGTGCCCGGGAAGCCGCCAAGTCCCATCAGGGTCATGGTAACGGGGGTCGTTGTCTTGTGAGCCAGTTCCGTCAGTTCCTTGCTGGCATTGGACAGGATGACTCCGCCACCGATGTAGAGAACAGGTCGCTTGGCCTTTAAATATGCCTTGCAGGCCTTTTCAATCTGGCCGGCATGCGGTTCCAGGTTGGGCTGATAGGTTTTCATCCTGATATTTTTCTTTTCCGGAAAAGGCATCTTCGAGGCAACAACATCCTTGGGCAGGTCAATGAGGATCGGACCCGGACGACCGGATGAAGCGAGGTAAAAGGCCTCGCGGATGATTGAAACCAGCTCACCCGGATCACTGACCAGGTAGTTGTGCTTGGTGCAGGGGCGGGTAATGCCGACAATGTCGACCTCCTGAAAGGCATCATTGCCGATAAGAGCCCGGGGTACCTGTCCGGTAAAGACAACCAGAGGTATGGAATCCATGTAGGCGGTGGCAATGGCGGTTACACCGTTTGTTGCTCCCGGACCTGAGGTGAGCAGGGCAACACCGACTTTGCCGGTGGCACGGGCATACCCGTCTGCAGCATGGACAGCACCCTGTTCGTGGCGAACCAGGACATGTTTGATGTCGGAATCCATCAGTTCGTCGTACAGGTCAATGACTGCACCACCAGGGAAACCAAAAATCGTATCAATTCCTTCTTCTTGCAGGCACTTGATAATGGCCTGTGACCCAGTGATTTTTTTCATCGGAAATTCCTTTCTCTGGTTTGACGCCCGGCTTACTCTCCGTGCGCTGAATCAATAAGCTACGTTGAAAGACTGCCTCTTCGGAGTCCAGTTCCTCGTTTGATTTTTGCTCTGCAGATATATTGAAATGATCTGACCTCTCTGAAATGACAAACTTTACAATTTACCTGTACTGTATCATTCAAACGAAAAAAATGGATTATTCAAGGCAGCCAAAAATAAATATTCTATTATTTTAGCATAACTGCAGAGTATATAAACCTTGAAAACCACTGTCAAGGATGAAACAGTGTGAAACAGGGAAAAAAGAATTATAGGAATTTTAACTAATTTTGATAATGTAATTAGGCAGAATACTTAACTTGCTGCTGTCTGATGTACAGTGATCTGTCCGTAAAGATAAAGCAGACAGTCAATGAATACACCATGATGATATCGATCAACTATTTGATATTGCAATAATATGATAAGGATGTATTTTTGTGCTTACTCGTTTGAGGCACCCTTAATTCTATGCATTTTCTGTTTTGTCTGCAAGGAGCATCATGAAAAGTTATCATAAAGAACTCTGGTTTGAACTACCTGATCGCAGGGGATTTATCAATATTACACCACAGGTTGAGGATTGTCTGCGCGAATCCGGTATCCGCGAGGGTCTGCTGCTCTGCAACGCTATGCATATAACAGCTTCAGTTTTTATCAATGATGATGAACCCGGCCTGCACCACGACTACGAGGTGTGGCTGGAAAAACTGGCACCCCATGCCCCGGTGGAGCAGTACAGACACAACGGTTATGAGGACAATGCGGATGCACATCTGAAACGGCAGGTAATGGGCCGCGAGGTGGTTGTTGCAGTGACAGAGGGAAAACTGCACTTCGGTACCTGGGAACAGATCTTTTACGGGGAGTTTGACGGCCGTCGCAGAAAGCGGGTGCTGGTAAAGATTATCGGCGAGTGAAGGCTACCCTGAACAGAAAGGTTCGTACTCCGGCAGGCGGAGAGAACAGGCGGTCCGGGGGGGAGGGGACGCTGCCTGTTCTCTCCTGAGGGAACTGTTATTTTTTTGTCGGCTTCATCTTCTCCGCAGGAAATTGAGCCAGGCACTCCTGAAGTTTCTCAACAGTTGTGGCCTTTTCCACACAGTTTCTTTTTTTGGCAAGGAAATCCATTGTTGCTGTATCATCTTTCATCTTGTCCATTTGTGTGATGATCTTGCCAAGTTCTTTTGCCTGTTCTGCGGCAAAGTCGTTTGCCAGTACGGGGCTTGCGAGAAAAGCGCAGGCAATGGCTGCAACAAGCAGTTTTTTCATTTGAGTTCCTCCTGTTAGATTGATGAAAAAGAAGTGAAACGATAGTTGGCTATTCCTACAGCATCTTTCATGCCACTTTGAAGTATTGCTTAACCGTCTGCCCGGTATCAAAAAATGAGAAGATTGGCAGTTTTTTGTATCTGCCTGAATTACAACTGAAAATATGGCATATCCTTTGGTGTATACATTGGGATTTTGATAAGGATGCCCGGATAATCATCTTTCAAAATCATGTTGCTGATTAAATCGGGTTGCTGTTTTTTTTGATTCTACCTTTGTTTTTGTCTCTCTGAGAAAACAGTCTGGATGATTCATGGCCCAACTCACTGTAATGTTGAATTAATTTGAGTTGCCCAGTAGAGACAGTGTTCTTTTAACTTATTGATATATTGAGAAAAAAGATCATCTTGTATCATTGAAAAATCATGCTGAAGGTTGACATATCCGTAGTAATGCACCACTGTGTAGTATTAAAGTCTCAGTAGGGAATGATAATCAGGAGAGTATGAATGAAGGCTCGATATGGGTCTGTTTTTCAGGTGCTGTTTTTCATCGTGTTGTTTCTGGTTTTGCCTGAATTCTCTATTGGTGATGACAATACAATTGCACAGCAGGTGCAGAGGAGACTTGCCATGGGAGAAAAAACAAATCGTCTGATCAGTGAAAAAAGTCCCTATCTGCTGCAACATGCCTTTAACCCGGTGGACTGGTATCCCTGGGGTGAAGAGGCTTTTGCTCTGGCCAAAAAAGAAGACAAACCCATTTTTCTTTCCATAGGGTACTCTACCTGTCACTGGTGCCATGTCATGGCCCATGAGTCTTTTGAACAGTCTGAGATTGCAGCGATTCTTAACAAGTGGTTTGTCTGTATCAAGGTGGACCGGGAGGAACGTCCGGATATCGATCAGATGTATATGGCTGCCACCCAGGCCATGAACGGTTCCGGTGGTTGGCCCATGTCGGTCTTTCTCTTTCCGGATGGACGGCCCTTCTGGGCTGCTACCTATATACCACCCGTTGGCATGCATGGTCAGCCCGGGTTTCCTGATATTCTGGCTGCTGTTCACAGTGCCTGGCTGAACCGTCGTGATGAGCTGGAGAGTTCAGCGGCTGGTCTGATCAGGGCTCTTGCGGGGGGTAATGATATGGCGCCTGCAGCGGTCAGGGATACAGCTGCTGAGCAGGCTTTTTCTTCACTGGTTGATTCCTTTGACAGTCGTTACGGGGGATTTGGCGGTGCGCCTAAGTTTCCACGGCCGGTGGTTCTCTCCTTTCTCTTTCACTACTGGCATGCAACAGGGATTGACCAGGCCCGGGACATGGGTCTGGCCACCCTGCGGACCATGGCCCGGGGCGGGATGAATGACCAGCTGGGCGGTGGTTTTCACCGCTATTCCGTAGATGGCCAGTGGCGAGTGCCGCATTTTGAAAAGATGCTCTATGATCAGGCCCAGCTTGCCGATTCATACCTGGACGCTTTTCAGATCACCGGAGACAAACAGTACGCAGATACTGCACAGCAGGTGTTTACCTATGTGCTGCGAGACATGCGTGATCCGGCCGGTGGTTTTTATTCCGCCGAGGATGCTGACAGTGATGATCCTTATGCGCCTGGCGAACACGGAGAGGGAGCCTATTACCTGTGGACGGAAGAGGATATTGTCAGAACAGTCGGTGCAGCGGACGCCAATATCTTTAATTACTGTTACGGGATTGAGTTTGACGGAAATGCCCTCGCTGATCCGCAGAACGAGTTCAGCGGCCGTAACATCTTGTATCTGCAGCACACGGTTCGGGACGCTGTTGGACAGTTTAAACAGGATGAAGCCGTGATTAAGCAGGCGTTGAACAGGGCCCGGCAGAAACTGTTTGTCAGCAGAGAACAACGGAAACGTCCCCACCTTGACGACAAGGTGTTGACAGCCTGGAACGGCCAGATGATAGGAGCACTGGCAAGGGGCGGGGCTGTTCTACATGATACTGAATTGATCAGGGCTGCCGGAAAAGCAGCTGCTTTTATTCGGGAAAACCTGTATGACCAGGAAACAAAGCAGCTGCAACGCAGATATCGGCAGGGGGAATCCGGTCTTGCAGGCCAGCTTGATGACTACGCTTTTCTTACTTCCGGCCTGATCGACCTCTATCAGGTGGAACAGGATCCAAAGTGGCTTGAGTGGGCCCTTGAGCTGACAACAACCCAGATCAGGTTGTTCTGGGATGCAAAGGGAGATGGTTTTTTTGACAGTTTGCAGGATCCGACCCTGGTGATTCGTATGAAAAACGATTATGACGGGGCGGAGCCGGCAGCCAATTCCATTGCTGCGGAAAATCTTGTCAGATTGGGGCGATTGACGGATAATAAGGAGTGGCTGCAGCTGGCGGAAAAAACGATCAACAGTTTCAGCGCTCAGATCAACGGTTACCCCCAGGCCCTGGTCCGCATGCTGACTGTACGCCGTGAACTGCAGGAGAAACCTCGCCAGGTCGTTATTGCAGGCAGGAGGGAAGCAGAGGATACGCAAGCGCTGATGGAGGCCGTGTTCAGCGTTTATGATCCGGGCCGGATGATATTGCTTGCCGATGGTGGTGACAATCAACAGTATACAGGCAGGTTTCTGCCGTTTATCCAAACGGTGGCCATGCAGCACAATCAGGCCACCGGCTATGTGTGCAAGGATTTCACCTGTCAGCTGCCGATGACGGAACCGGATGCATTAAGGGCCGAGCTTGCAGGAGAACAGTAAAGCCAGGGGAGAAAAGGGATCAAGTATGGCCGGTAATTTGAGCGGGGAGAGGAAAAAAACCGACAGAAATATTTTAGTCCCGGAGTTGACCCCCTGTCACAGATCAGCCTGGAGGGAAAAGCTCTATGTCATAATCTTTGAATCCAACACTCCGGCAGGCAAACATTTTGACCTGTTGCTCATCGTGGCCATAGCAACTTCCGTCGCAGTGGTCATGCTTGATTCGGTCAAGGTGATCGGTGACCGTTACGGGGACGCGTTTCATGCAGCGGAATGGTTCTTTACCCTGCTCTTTACCGCAGAATATGTATTGCGCATTCTCTGCGTTAGCAGGCCGAAAAAGTACACTTTTTCCTTTTTCGGCATTGTGGACCTGCTCTCTTTTCTCCCCACCTATTTCAGCATATTCCTGCCCGGTACCGAATATATGATGATCCTCAGGGTCCTGCGTATCATGCGGGTGTTCAGAATCCTGAAGCTGGGTGCTTACCTGAGCGAGGCCAATGTTCTGGTGCTCTCTCTCAGGGCAAGCCGCAAGAAGATTGAGGTCTTTTTGTTTACTGTCATATTGCTGGTTATTATCTTCGGATCACTGATGTACCTGATTGAGGGGGAAGAGAACGGTTTTACCTCCATCCCCCGCGGCATCTACTGGGCCATTGTCACCCTGACCACGGTGGGTTATGGAGATATTTCACCGGCAACGCCATGGGGACAGGCAATGGCCTCGTTCATCATGATCTGCGGCTATGCGATCATTGCCGTGCCCACGGGCATTGTTTCCGCTGAAATGGTCAGGGCCAGTGTTGACCGGAAAGAGAGAAAAACCTGCCCGGGCTGCGGGGCCAGGTACCATGATCAGGATGCGGAATTCTGCAAGTATTGTGGTTCTGGGTTATGATGAGAGCCGCTACAGGCAGCCGTCTGCCAGTCCGTCCTGCAGTACGTGTTTTACATCATAGATTATAGAGAGCTGGCGACATATTCGTGTAAAGTCCTTCCTGCTGAAATCCTGAAATTCCTGATGTGCAACCGCCAGCACCACCGCGTCATAATGGTTGACCGGCAGGTTCTCTATCATGGTGACTCCGTACAATTGCTCTGCTTCATCCGGGTCTGCCCAAGGGTCATGAACCTCGATATTGGCACCAAAGGAGGTCAGTTCGTCGATAATGTCGGTAACCCGGGTATTGCGCAGGTCCGGACAGTTTTCCTTAAAGGTGAGCCCTAAGATAAGAATGTTGGCATCTGCCACATGAATTCGTTTCTTCAGCATCAGCTTGACGATTTTTGATGCAATGTAGCGTCCCATGTCGTCGTTGAGCCGTCGACCGGCCAGAATCATCTCCGGATGATAGCCCACCTGCTGCGCCTTGTGTGTCAGGTAGTAGGGGTCAACACCGATACAGTGGCCGCCGACAAGACCAGGCTTAAAAGGCAGGAAATTCCATTTGGTGCCTGCAGCTTCAAGTACTTCCATGGTGTCAATACCAAGACGATTGAAGATCAGGGCCAGCTCGTTGACAAGAGCGATATTGACATCACGCTGGGTATTCTCAATGACCTTGGCGGCCTCGGCTACCCTGATGGAGCTGGCCTTGAAGGTTCCGGCCGTAATGATGGTTCCGTACAGATCGTTGACAAAATCGGCAACTTCCGGTGTCGAACCGGAGGTGACCTTGACTATGGTCGGCAGCCGGTGCTCATGGTCACCGGGATTGATCCGTTCAGGGCTGTAGCCGGCAAAAAAATCCTTGTTAAAGCTCAGTCCCGACACCTCCTCCAGAATGGGAATGCATACCTCCTCGGTTGCCCCGGGATAGACCGTTGACTCGTAGATAACCACATCACCGGTTTGCAGTACCTGGCCCACAGTGCGTGATGCCCCATAAAGGGGGCGGAGATCCGGTCGTTTATTGTCGTCAATGGGAGTGGGTACAGCCACGATAAAGACGTTGCACTCCAGCAGATCATCAATAGAGCTTGTAAACCGGAGATTATCAGCAGCAGCCAGATCTTCAGCAGTTACTTCACGGGTCACGTCACGACCGTTCTGCAGTTCAGCAATGCGTTGCTCCTTAAGATCAAAACCGGTGGTAGGAAGTTGTTTACTGAATTCCACTGCCAGCGGCAGACCGACGTATCCCAGGCCGATGATGGCCACTTTTGTTGATTTAATGTCCAGCATTTTTATTTTCAGTTTCAGGTTTCAGGTTTATACGCCCCGACTTGTTCCGGGCCATATCAGCGTGTGAAGTTGCAGTTGCAGCCTGACCTGTAATTGTTCTTCCAGGATCAGTCCGGCAAGCAGATCAGGGGGCAGCTGCTTGATGACCGGTGAAAAGAGTACCGGAACAAACTCTGTAAGCCTGTACTGTTTGACTATCCGGCTTGCCCAGGTAAAGTCATCCTCGGAGCTGAGCACAAACTTGATTTCATCCCGGCTGCCTTTTTTCCAGCGGGATTTCAGTATATCAAGATTGCGCCATTCGTTGCGGTTTTCCATGCCGGAGCCCGGACATTTCAGGTCCAGGATCACTCCTACTTCCACAGGAACATTCCCGATATTCAGGCTGCCGCCGGTTTCCAGCAGCACTTCACGTCCGCTGCCGACCAGTTGCTGCATCAGGGGGTACACAGCTTCCTGCAGGAGCGGCTCCCCGCCGGTGATCTCCACCAGTATACCTGGGAAATTTTCAAGCCAGGCAAGAATTTGTATAATGCGCATTTTCTTGCCAGATTTTTTCCAGGTGTAGCTTGAATCACAATAGGAGCAGCGGAGGTTACAGCCGCTGAGCCTGATGAACCCGCATGGCAGACCGGCCCGGCAGGATTCCCCCTGGATAGAGTAAAACAGTTCCGAGATCAGTAAACTGTCAGTCACCGTAGTAGATGACACCGCTGGTATCGGTCTCTCTTACCTGCACTGAAAAAAGTTCGTATCGATCCGTTTTCAGCTCTTCAGCCAACTGCTCAAAAATGAACATGGCAATGTGTTCAGACGAAGGGTTCCGGTCCTGAAAGGCCGGATGGTCGTTGAGGTTGCAGTGATCCAGATCGTCAATAACGCGGTTGACATGTTTTTTCAAGGTCTTGAAATCAATGCCCATGCCAAGTTTGTCCAGCTTGTGAGCCCGGACCTGAACTTTAACTTTCCAGTTATGGCCATGCGGGTGTTCGCAGTTGCCCGGGTAATCCCGCAAATGATGGCCTCCGGAAAAATGTGTTTTTATGAAAATATCGATCATGATCTATCCTCGCTGTTCAACAGGTTTTCCAAAACCTTCTTGCATCCCGTTCAGGGATAGTGGTAAACAGTCCTGCATTCGTACCTGACAAAATTCTGCAGTATGGTACTGTAGCACAAAATACTAAATTTACCAGAGCCTGGGAGATAATTTATGGCCGTTGTTGCCCCGTTTCGGGGGGTGCGTTACAACCCTGAAAAAATAGTCCACCTGGAGGATGTCGTTACTCCGCCCTATGATGTCATCAGTGCCGAGGCGGGTGCCGAGTTGCTGGACAAGAATCCCTACTCCATGCTCAACCTGGATCTGCGCAATATCAGCCAGGGTGATCTGGAAGATGACAATCGCTACCAGCGTGCCCGCAGCCGTTTTGATGGCTGGCAGGATGATAATGTGCTGATTCGTGATGACCAGCCGGCGATCTACCTCTACTTCATCGATTATATCCATCCCTCCGGTAAACGCATGACCCGTAAGGGTCTGGTCGCTCTGGTCGGTCTGGCCGAATTTTCCGAGGGTATTGTCAAACCCCATGAAAAGACTTTTTCCGGTGTTATCAGTGATCGTCTGGAGCTGATGGAAGAGTGCCGGGCCCAGTTCAGCCAGGTTTTTTCCCTGTATCCGGATCCTGAGCAGATGATCATTTCCGAACTGGAAAAGGTACGGGAACCTGAACCCGTCTGCAGGGTGAAGGACCATAACTCAAATATCCACACCCTCTGGCGGGTCACGGATGAGGATGCTCTGGCCCAGGTCCAGCGCCTTTTTGCAGGGAAGCCGATCTATATTGCAGATGGGCACCACAGGTACAGCACAGCCCTTGACTGCCGCAGGCGGGCCCTGGCGCGTGATCCTGATCTGCCTGCCGACAGTCCCTACAACTTTATCATGATGTATCTCTGCGCAAGTGAAGATCCGGGCCTGTCGGTTCTCCCTGCCCACAGGCTGGTGTTCTGGCCGGGCAGTATGGATGCGGATCAGCTGAAGGAAAAGATGGCTGTCGGCATGCATGTTTCCGAGATCAAAGAGGGTGCACGTGAGACCCTGATTGCAGAGGTGTTGAACAGGATGGATGAAGCTGAGCTGGATACAGGCCTACCTGCATTTGGAGTTTATCATGCCGGAGAAGACCGTGCCTTCCTGCTGCACATGAAGGAGGGAACCGACAGAAAAGCCGGTTCCCTGGCAGACAGGCCGGAGGTGCTCAGGGATCTTGATGTGGTTGTCCTGTCTGATCTGCTTATTAACGATTATCTCGGCCTGAGCTATGAGAAGTGCGTCAAGCAGAAGCTGGTCAGCTATTTCAGTGATCCCGATGATGCCCTTGATGCTGCCGTGAAGAAAAGTGTTTTGGAAGATGCGCAGACACCGCTGCTCTTCCTGCTCAATCCGACCCGGGTGGAGCAGGTCATACAGGTTGCGGACAGCGGCGAGATCATGCCCCATAAATCCACCTATTTTTTCCCGAAAATCATGACCGGTCTGCTGATCAACAAGCTGGTCCGTGGGGAGAAGATTGTACTGCCGAAATAGCTTTTGTGACAGCCACGGATGACACCCTGTTTGACGGCCGTCTTGTCTGCAGCCAGCATAAAAACGGATATCGATTTTCCGTGGATGCGGTCCTGGCCGCCCATTTCTGCAGGCCGAATGAGAAAGACCGGATTCTGGACCTGGGTTGCGGCTGTGGAGTAATTGGCCTTATTCTTTGCTATCGTTATCCCGGTGTGCAGGTTACCGGCCTTGAACTGCAGCCACCACTGGCAAGTTTGGCCCGCACCAACGTTTCAGCCAATCATTTTCAGAATCGGTTTATGGTGCTGGAAGGAGATCTGCGAGAGATTCGGGAGTTCATGCAGCCTGAGTCTTTTGATTTAGTGGTCAGCAATCCTCCCTACCGCAGATCAGGCAGCGGCAGAATCAACCGCAGGGATGAATGCGCAATTGCCCGGCACGAGCTTACAGCGGACCCGGAATCAATAGCCCGTGCGGCTTCTTTCTGCGTGAAAAATCGAGGCACTGTGGTCTGCATCTATCCTGCCGAACGACTGGCAACACTGGTTGCAGCAATGCTGAGGCAGCGTCTTGTTCCCAAAAGGGTGCAGCCGGTATACAGTTATCCTGATGATGACCGGGCCAGACTGGTGCTGGTGGAGTCGGTAAAAAACGGAGGTGAAGGGATATGCCTGCAGCCCCCGTTTTATATTTACCAGTACAGTCATGGACCATATACTCCGGAAATGGCAGAGCTCTATCAGGAATGAAAGGAAGTTCTGTAATGTTGAGTGAACCTTGAATCCTAAACCTTGAACCCGTAACCGTTATTTCCATGCTTGCAAAAACTCTCAGCGGCGCAGTGATTGGTGTGGACGGTCTCATGGTTCAGGTGGAGGTGGATCTGGCCCTGGGACTGCCCGGCTTTTCCACCGTGGGACTGGCCGAGGGAGCAGTGCGGGAGTCCAAGGACCGGGTCAAGGCGGCGATCAAAAATTCCGGATACGAGTTTCCGCCCCGCAGGATCACGGTAAATCTGGCCCCGGCAGCAGTAAAGAAGGAAGGTGCCGGTTATGACCTGCCCATTGCACTGGGTATCCTGGCTGCAGCTGAAACCTTGAACTGTCCGGAACTTGCCGAAACAGCTGTTGTGGGTGAGCTGTCACTGGATGGAGCTGTCAGGTCGGTGCGGGGAGTTCTGCCCATGGTGCTTGAGGCAAGGAAGTGCGGTATTCGCCGTTTTCTGGTACCGGCAGACAATGCCCGGGAGGCAGCAGTTGTCGGCGGCATCGAGATTATTGCCGTGAAACGACTGGATCAGGCTGTGGAGTTTCTTGCAGACCGGTTGGCAATTGCTCCTTCCCATACGGATGTGGATGAGCTGTTCAGCAGGCGCAGCGACTATTCTGTGGATTTTTCCGAGGTCCATGGCCAGGAACATGTCAAACGGGCACTTGAAGTTGCTGCGGCAGGAGGCCATAATCTTTTGTTAACCGGCATCCCGGGCACAGGGAAGACCATGATGGCGCGCAGGCTGCCGACAATTCTGCCGGATCTCTGCCTGGATGAGGCTATTGAAACCACCAAGATCTATTCAACCACGGGACTGCTGCCGGAAGATCTGCCCCTGATGGTGATCCGTCCCTTTCGCTCACCGCATCATACCATTTCAGATGCCGGCCTGATCGGTGGTGGTCAGGTTCCCCGGCCCGGAGAAGTCTCGCTTGCCCATAACGGAGTTTTGTTTCTGGATGAACTGCCCGAGTTTAGGAAAAATGTTCTTGAGGTCATGCGTCAGCCTCTGGAAGATGGCAGGGTGACCATTGCCAGGGCTGCCACCAGTCTGCGTTTTCCTGCACGTTTCATGCTGGTGGCGGCCATGAACCCCTGCCCGTGCGGTTTTCTGGGTGATAAGGTCAAAGAATGCAGCTGTACACCCGTCCAGATCCAGCGTTACCGCAGCCGACTGTCCGGCCCCTTGCTGGATCGCATTGACATGCACGTGGAAGTGCCGCCGGTGCAGGTAAAGGAGATCAGTTCCACTCGGCCCGGAGAGTCTTCCAGGGATATCCGTGCACGGGTAAACCGGACCCGCAGTTTGCAGCAGCTCCGTTTCTCCTCCCTGGCAACTGTTCACAGCAATGCCCAGATGGGCTCACGCCAGATCAAGGAATTCTGCAGATTGAACCGGCAGAGCAATAGTCTGCTTAACAGTGCCATAGATCGACTCGGCCTGTCCGCCCGGGCCTATCACCGCATCCTCAAAATTGCCCGTACCATTGCCGACCTTGCAGAGTCGGATGGAATTACTTCCTCCCATATGGCCGAGGCAATCCAGTATCGACGTATGCAGTACGAAGTGATTTGAGGGTGCCTTGAATTTTTGAAAGAATAACTTTATGTGAAGCAGTGCCGCAGTTAATTTCCTGATAGCTGCAAAAAGAAAAGCAGCAGAGAATAGCTGATCGCTGAAAGTCCGGTGGCCATCATCACAATTGTTCCTGCCAGGTCAGGGTCTCCACCCATCCGGCTTGCCATGATATAGGTGGCAACGGCTGTCGGCGCTCCCGCCATGAGCAGGCCGATGGCAAAGTCCAGACCGGTAATGTCAAACATCAGCATAAGCACGACAGTCAACACCGGCAGCAGGATCAGTTTCATCACCGTTGCCATTGCAGCTTTGAAGAGATCACCTTTCAGCTTTGCCATAGAAAAACTGCCGCCGATGGAGAGCAGGGCAAGGGGCAGGGTCATGCCGCTTGCAATACTCAGCGATCGGTCAAGAACCGTGGGCATGGGCAGGTGAAAAAAGCTCCAGAGAATTCCTGCCAGAGAGGCGATGATCAGCGGGTTGATGATGATCTGCTTTGTGATTTCCCGGAAACTGATCTGTTGCTGCTGGTGGGGCAGGGTAAGGGCCAGGATGGCGAAAAAGTTCAGGACCGGCACCAGAAATCCAAGCAGAATGCCGGCTCTGGTCAGGCCAGAGTCACCGTAGCCGTTATAGACAATTGCCAGCCCGATATAGGCCAGGTTTCCTCTGAATGAGCCCTGACAGAAGGCACCATGAATCGGGGCGGAGAATCCTCTCCATTTTCCGAACAGATAGGCGATCAGAAAACAGCAGCCGACCGCACTGCTTGTGGCAACTACCAGACTGATATTGAAATTAGTGGAGAAATCTGCTGTACTTATCTTGTAAAAGAGCAGGATAGGCAGGCAGACGTAGAATACGAGTCCATTGGCCTGTTCGAAAAAATGATCATTGACCAGCTCTGATTGTCGGATACCATAACCCAGCGCAATAATCAGGAATACCGGCAGAACGATTTCAAAAACATTCAGCATGGTCCTGTTTCTACCTGAAAAGAGATGCCCGCACCACCAAAAAGAGCCCAGAGCATCAGCTCATGCCCGGGAGTTGATGTGACCGCGTACAGGAATGATACTATGCAACAAATACGAGTTACCTCCAAGCAGCCCAATTCCAGGATGTGTTTTGGTTGCGGGCTGGACAACAGCTTTGGTCTGAAAAGCCGGTTTTATGAACTGGAAACAGGTGAACTGCTTGCTGTTTTTCAACCCGCGGCTGAACACCAGGGCTACCCCGGTCGACTGCATGGCGGTCTGGCGGCGGCAATTCTGGATGAGACCATCGGCAGGGCAATCATGATCTCCCATGATGACAACATATGGGGGGTTACGGTAGAATTTTCCATGAAACTCAGGAAACCCATTCCTCTGGATAAGGAAGTACGGGTAGTTGCCCGGATAACAGAGGAGAGGAAACGGTTTTTCAGGGGAAGCGGAGAAATTATTCTGTCTGATGGCACGGTTGCTGTTGAGGGCAAGGGACGCTACCTGAGGATGGACATCAATAAGATTGCTGATTTTGATGTTGAGGAGCAGCAGTGGCGGGTGGTCAGCATGCCGGATGATCCGCAGATGGTCATATTATGAAATTCTCTCTCCTGTTTTTTCTGTTAGTGGGAATAAGAGGAGTTTTCTGCTCTGGATATGCTGTCAATGGTGATGTTTGCTGGAGATAATCTTGATGAAAACAATAGGTCTGCTTGGCGGTATGAGCTGGGAGAGTACGGTTGGTTATTACCGTGCTATAAACGAGGGGATCAGGC
>CAZKBZ010000047.1:0-21226 GCA_964551175.1 uncultured Desulfobulbus sp. | reverse complement strand
AAATACTCCCCTCACGTCTCTACATGCTTAGTTCCAGGTTTAAATCTTACACCCGGCTCTCACCTGGAACAAGGGATTGCCAGGTGCCAGCCTGCTTGAAGTCTCGTCGGCAGGGTAACAGGCACACCCCGCCGACCAGCCCGAAGAGTCGACGCCTTCATCCGGCCTTACGGGCGCGGGCCGGGAAGACGGCAAAGCAGACTATGCTGCCATTGCGTAATTATAATCGTCAGCGATTATATTTAAGATTCCATCAAGTTTACGAGCTGACAGAACACTCGGCATGCAACGTTGAGCTTACATATCCCCGTCGAATCCGTTTCACCCCCATAGTTTTATAAAATACGAAATCCGAATGTCGAAATTCGAAACAAATTACAAATTCAAAAAGTTAAAAATCTTTCTTCATTACCCGCTGCAGTTCGCGCTTGGACTGCTTTTCCTTTAAAGCAGCCCGCTTGTCGTACTGTTTTTTCCCGCGGGCAAGGCCCAGCTCGACCTTGGCCTTGCCATTGTTTATAAAGTATATCTTCAGGGGGATTAAGGCAACCCCCTTTTCGTTCAGCTTGCCGATAAGTTTTCGGATTTCCCGCTTATGGAGCAGCAGTTTGCGCACTCGCAGGGGATCGGCAGCCGAATGAGTGGAAAAAACATAGGGCGAGATATGGACATTATAGAGATAGACCTCACCGTTTTTGAGTCGGGCATAACCGTCCTTGATATTGGCCCGTCCTGCGCGCAGGGACTTTACCTCGGGTCCGGTGAGTACAATCCCGGCCTCCATGGTTTTATCAATGTGATAATCATGGAATGCTTTTTTATTTTTACAGACTGTTTTCATGCGTTATGAAGTAAGCACTCCGGCGATGGTTGGCAAGGCAGAGAATACAGCACCTTCTTACATCTCACCGGTGACCCGCAACGCCTCTTCCACCGTGGTGAGCCCGCTGCGGACCTTTTGCCAGGCATCCTCGCGCAGGGTGGTCATTCCCTCCCGGATTGCCACCTTTCTGAGCTCGGCATCTGATGCCTTTTCCATAACAAGCTTTTTGATTTTCTCCGACATGGGAAAGATTTCAAATATCCCCTGACGTCCGGAATAGCCGGTACCCCTGCACTCCTTGCATCCCTTGCCCCGTTTTAGTTCAATCTTTCCCTGGCCGGAAACAGGGAAACCCATCTTCTGCAGATCCACGGCCTCCACCTGGTAGGGCTCAATGCAGTGGGTGCAGATCTTTCGTACCAGGCGCTGAGCCATGGCTCCCAACATGGTTGAACCTATCAGAAAAGGCTCCAGCCCCAGGTCTTCCAGCCGGATAATGGTTGAGACCGCATCATTTGTATGCAGTGTTGAGAACACCAGGTGGCCGGTCAGGGCGGCCTGGACAGCATGGGTGGCGGTATCAAGATCACGGATCTCACCGATCATGATAATGTCCGGGTCCTGACGCAGGATATTGCGCAGGATAGTGGAAAAGGTCACATCTATCTGTGACTGAACCGCGATCTGGTTGAACTCCTCATGCACCATTTCCACCGGGTCTTCAACGGTAACGATATTGGTCTCGGGCGAGGCAATTTTCTTCAGGGTGGAATAGAGAGTTGTCGACTTGCCGCTGCCGGTCGGTCCGGTTACCAGCACAATGCCATGGGGAGATGCCATGAAACTGTTGTACACCACCCTGTCCCGCCTGGAAAAACCGAGCTCGTCCAGATCCTGGAAAATAACATCCGGATCCAGAATCCGCATGACCGTCTTTTCACCAAAGGCGACCGGAACGGTGGACACGCGCAGCTCCGCTTCCTTGCCCCCTTGCTGGCCGATCTTGATCCTGCCGTCCTGGGGACGACGCTTTTCGGCAATATCCATGCGGGCAAGACCTTTAATGCGGGAGGTGATGGCCGCATGCACGGCTTTGGGCAGCTTGTAGATAGTGTGCAGCACTCCGTCAATACGAAAACGGACCATACAGATATCTCTTTTGGGTTCCACATGAATATCACTTGCACGCTGCTCCAGGGCATAGTGAAACAGGTGGTTGACGGCAGACTTGATGTGCTGATCCGATGAGCTGAGTTCCTGGCCGCTGGACAGCTTGACATACTGCTCCAGGTTGCCGATATCCACTGTTGATCCTGCTGCCGTGGCAACATACTGACTCTCTGCCGCTAAAATGGAATGTTGGAATCCGAAAAATTCGGACAGGATCTTTTTTATGTCTGTTCGGGTACTTATGTATGGACGAACCTTGACCTGATTTACCTTCTCGATATCGGCCAGTACTCCCGGGTTGTCCGGATGATAGGTTACCACCTCCAGAATGCCGTTACGCAGATCAAAGGGCAGGATGAGATGATTAATGGCAAAGGAACGGGAAATGGTCTTGGTGACAATGTCAATATCCAGTTCCAGGGGATCGAGTTTTTTAAAGGGAATATGCAGGGCCTGGCCGACCGTCCGCATAATGATCTCTTCAGTGATACGTCTTTTTTTACTGCCCGCTACTTCCAGGTTCAGGGAAACAATGATATCCACCAGGTCGGGAAAGCCCTTGCCCATTTTCCGGCTCTCTCCCTCCCTGCGGCCGCCGTGGAGTCTCAGCAGTTTCTGCCGCTGTTTTCCCTTCTGCAGGACAACATAATGCCGCTGCTTTACAGTAAGTACCTTTTGTTTGACAAGAAGATCGAGCAAGCTGTCGCTGTTCAGTAGGCCCATGAAAATATATGATAAATGTAATCCGTCTGATTGTGAAAAGTTTCAGCCCGTATATTTCACAGGCGTCGTCGCGAAAAGCCGGGAAGTGCTGTGGATACGAGGCACAGTGCCAAAAGCGCTCGCAGGCGCATACAGTAAGTATGTCGAGAATGTTTTTGGCACTGTAACGAAGTAGACATGGTGCTTCCAGGCTTTACAGCAGATTCCTGTGAAATATACGGGCTAGCTTCTATTGTGCACCCGGAATGGATGAGAAGCAAGGACTTTACAGATTTTAGCTGTTTTTTCTCAAGGGTACCTTGAAAAATTAGATATTTTGTTCGAGTTCAAGGAGCAGCGGAAAATAAAAGCGCAGCATATTAGGCATATGTGAGTATTTTATTTTCCGTTGGGACACAGAAATCGGGCAGATAGCGTAGACTTCGAAATAGCAATTTTGCAAGGTGGCCTCAACTGAACAGGAATTATCCGGAATGGTAGTGCAGGATGAGTCCCTGCATGCTTTCAGTCACTGTAAAACCAAGTGGCTGCAACAGCTGGAACAGGGGACGACCAAAATAGAACAGTTCACGGTCGACGGACAGGCCGAATTCCCGGGCAGCCTTGCTGCGTACTGCCAGATCAAGGTTTACCTGGCGGGTCAGTTGCTCAAGGCTTTCCCTTTTCTCTGCTGCGGAACAATCCGCCAGTTCCACCAACGACGGACAGGGACAGTGTTCTTCATGCCGTCTGACAAGGGGCAGTAGAGGATCGTCAGAGGCAAGCAGATCAATGCGATCAAGCAGATCACGTCCGGCAATGGCCAGCACCGCATCAGGACGGGTGCAGTCCAGCAGACCGCAGGCAATCGGACGATGTGCATAAATGGTGCAGGCCGCCTGCTGATGATCATAAAACCGGCAGCACCAGTCATTGCCCTGGCCCTTGAGTTTGATGAACTCCTCTGTCACCGGCTGGGGAGAATCAGCCAGCGGCTGCAGGGCAAGCTCTCCCCTGCGCACTGTGATCAGGTCCTCAAGATGCAGCGTCCCGCTGAAAACCAGGTCCTGGTCCTGGGTGTGGAGTGCCGGACCGCCCTGTTTACAGCAGGAACCACAGCGGTTGCATGAGGTTTTTGGCTGATTTTTCGTGATGACAGTCATAACTGGAAAACTACTGCATTGACACCTGATCCGCTATGATAAAAAAAGACTGCCTCAGCCCATAAGCTCGGTACTCAGGTAACGCTCACCCGTATCCGGCAGCACAACCACGATCTGCTTTCCCCTGTTTCCCGGTCGATCCGCTATTTTCAGGGACGCTGCTGCTGCCGCACCCGAGGAAATACCGCAAAGAATGCCCTCTTTCCCGGCCAGCAGCCGGGCGGTTTCCATGGCCTCCTCATTGCTCACCTGCACCACCTCATCAATAATGGTGCGATCAAGGATTTCGGGAATGAAACCGGCCCCTATTCCCTGTATCTTATGGGGTCCCGGCTCACCGCCGGAAAGCACCGGTGAAGCTGAAGGCTCCACCGCCACAACCTGCACATCCGCTTTCTGCTCTTTCAAAAAACCTCCTGCTCCGGTTATGGTCCCGCCTGTGCCCACCCCGGAAACAAAGATATCCACTTCACCATCTGTATGCTGCCAGATTTCAGGCCCGGTGGTACGATGATGCACAGCCGGATTGGCAGGGTTGGCAAACTGGTTGGGCATCCAGCTGGGGCTGGTCCGGGCCAGCAGCTCTTGGGCCCTGGCAATCGCTCCCTTCATGCCGCCGGATCCCGGTGTCAGCACAAGCTCTGCTCCCAGATACGTAAGCAGTTTCCTGCGTTCCTGACTCATGGTCTCAGGCATTGTCAGGATCAGCCTGTACCCCCGGTTTGCACAGACAAAGGCAAGGCCGATACCGGTGTTACCGGAAGTGGGCTCAATGATGGTTGTATCCGGATTAAGCAGACCGTCTTTTTCAGCAGCATCAATCATGGCCACTGCAATCCGGTCTTTCACACTGCCCAGCGGATTGGCTGATTCCAGCTTGGCCAGAATCTCCGCTCCGCCTTCTGCTGCAATTCTCTTCAACCGTACAAGAGGTGTGTTGCCCACGCTTCGGGACAGGTCTTCAAAAATCCGCATTATTTTTTCCCCCTCTTTTGGTATTCTTACCGATATAGACCAGCTCGGGTTGTTTCAGGATAACCCTGGTGTCCGGCCCGATGCTCTCAGTCAGCCAGACGTTCCCGCCAACTATGGAGCGGGTTCCGATCACGGTTTCGCCTCCCAGGATAGTGGCATTTGCATATATGATGACGTCATCTTCAATGGTCGGATGGCGTCTGGTGTTTTTCAACAGCTCACCCGCCCCTCTGGGCAGGGAAAGAGCGCCCAGGGTCACCCCCTGGTAGATACGCACCCTGCTGCCGATAACAGTGGTTGCTCCGATAACCACACCTGCGCCATGATCGATAAAAAAAGAATCTCCAATGACAGCACCGGGATGGATATCAATGGCCGTACGATGGTAGGCATACTCACTCATGATACGTGGTATAATGGGCACTTCCAGCTCGATCAGCTTATGGGCCAGCCGGTAGACCAGGGTGGCGAACAGACCCGGGTAGCTGAAAATAACATCATCAGCATTCACGGCTGCCGGGTCACCCTCCAGGGTGGCGGCAATATCAGACTCCAGCGTTTCCCTGATCTGCGGCAGTGAGCTGATAACTTCTCCGGCAATCCGTCGGCTTCGTTCTCCGCACCTGGTACAGAGCCGGTTATGACGAAAACAGTCATGACGGATAGCAGAGCTGATCTGGCGGACCAGGTTTTCATGGAAAACGGTCAGGTTCTGCCCCAGGTGATATTCCAGGCTGGAGGGTTTGAGCAGCATATCGGTGAAATAACCGGGGAACAAAATCCGCCGGGCCTGCTGGACCAGGTCCACCACCTCTTCCTTGGACGGAATGGGAACCGGTTCAATATGGCTTGACCATTTCTGCGATGTAAAACCGTCCACAAGCTGCCTGACAACTGCAGGAATATGATCAAACTCCAGCTCTGCAGGCTGCACATCGGACCTGCATTCGCCTGAATCAACCTCTTTTTTCCCCATCTCTGTTCACTCCAGTGAGCATCGGTTCTGCCATGTGCCCGAACCAGTCAGTGGTAATACGACACAGTTCTCTGCCTGCTTATACGTTAAAACAGATAATCACACTATGGAAAAACACAACATATAATGCCACATTGTGTGCGTTAATACTAAAAAGAAATTCCGAATTTTTTTCTCTTTGGCAGAACCGCGGCTGCTGACTATTCCCTGGTCAGATGCCGATACCTGATACGATGCGGCTGGTCGGCAGCTGCTCCCATCCGCTTTTTATAGTCCTGTTCATAATCTGAATAGTTGCCCTCAAACCAGACGACCTGTGAGTTGCCTTCAAAGGCCATGATATGGGTGGCGACCCGATCAAGGAACCAGCGATCATGACTGATGATCACAGCACAGCCGCCATAGTTGTCAAGCGCTTCTTCCAGGGCCCGCAGGGTATTGACATCCAGATCATTGGTGGGTTCATCGAGCAGCAGTACATTGCCGCCTTCTTTAAGCATCATGGCCAGGTGCACCCGGTTGCGCTGACCACCGGAGATCTCACCCACCCTGTTCTGCTGGGCAGAGCCTGCAAAGTTGAACTTTGCCACATAGGCCCTTGAATTGATCTCCTGGGTGCCGAGCCATATCATCTCCTGTCCCCCGGAAATGGTTTCCCAGATAGTTTTCTCCGGATCAAGGTTGTCTCGATCCTGATCTACGTAACAGAGCTTCACCGTGTCGCCGATACGGATCGTACCTGCGTCGGGCTGTTCCTGGCCCGTGATCATCCTGAACAACGTAGTCTTACCGGCACCGTTTGGTCCCACTATGCCGACTATGCCACCCGGAGGCAGGGAGAAATTCAAGTCATCCACCAGAATGCGGTCACCATAGGCTTTACGCACCTCTTCTGCTTCAATGACCAGTTTGCCCAGCCGTGGTCCGGGAGGAATAAAGATTTCCATCTTACATATCCGCTCGCCGGCATCCTGGTTGAGCAGCTTTTCATAACTGCTGATCCTGGCCCTGGCCTTGCTGCGCCTTCCTTTCGGACTCATGCGGATCCACTCCAGCTCACGCTGCAGAGTACGCTGTCGCTCAGTCTCCTTTTTTTCCTCAAGCGCCAGACGTTTCTGTTTCTGCTCAAGCCAGGACGAATAGTTGCCCTTCCAGGGAATGCCGCGTCCCCGGTCAAGCTCGAGAATCCAGCCGGCTACGTTGTCGAGGAAGTAGCGGTCATGGGTCACGGCAATAACCGTACCAGGGTACTGCTGCAGATGGTGCTCCAGCCAGGCCACGGATTGGGCATCCAGGTGGTTGGTCGGCTCATCAAGGAGCAGGATATCAGGTTTTTTGAGCAGGATCCGGCACAGGGCAACCCGTCGTTTTTCACCACCGGAGAGAACCTTGATCCTGGTGTCGGGAGGCGGGCAGCGCAGGGCATCCATGGCCATATCCAGGCGACTGTCCAGGTTCCAGGCATCCACAGCGTCAAGGCGGTCCTGAACCTCTCCCTGCCGCTCGATAAGTGTCTGCATGGCATCATCATCCATGGGCTCAGCAAACTTTTCGTTGATTGCATTGAACTCCGCCAGCAGATCAACGGTCTCCTGCACCCCCTGTTCCACAATTTCACGTACTGTTTTTTCCGGATCCAGCACGGGTTCCTGTTCCAGCAGATCAACAGTAAAACCTTCGGAGAGTATGGTTTCCCCCTCAAATTCCGTGTCCACACCCGCCAGAATCCGCAGCAGACTCGACTTGCCGGACCCGTTCAACCCTAGGACACCGATCTTTGCTCCGTAAAAATAGGACAGGGAAATATCTTTTAACACGACCTGATCATTATACTTTTTGCTTACCCTGATCATCGAGTAGATGATCTTGTCCGGTTCATTGGCCATTGTTATTCCTTTATCTGTTGTTTGAAAAATTATCGTAGTTGCGATGAAACCCAGTATCCTAACAAATCCGCAGATATTTTCAAAAGGTCAACAGGAGATCATCAGGCACATATTTCTGACCACTGACAGTAAAAAACTTGGAAAATTCTGCAACAAGCTCTGGTAATTTAACAATTTCCGCTATATACCATAAACATGGGTATCTTTTGGCCGGAAATGAAAAACCGGCCGTTTGTGCATACTTTTCCTGATGCATCTTCCCTGAAGACGCATTCAACAAATATACTGTATAGCCAGCAGAATGCAGCAAACCGTGCAGCCTCATATTTCCGGTTTCAACCTTCAGCCCCTGTTCTGGGCGATCCTATGCCTGTTTTCACTGCTTCCCGCCATATCCCAGGCTGCTCTGCAGTCACATGACCACGCTGTTGAGCTGGCCAGGGCCGGTCAGTACAGCAAAGCTATTGCCATTCTGGAGGATCTGCACAGGCTGCACCCCCAAAATACACGAATTACCAATGATCTTATTGTGGTCTATTGCTGGAACAATCAATACTCACCTGCCTGCTCGCTGTTTGAAGACCGTCCTGCCGATACATATCCCGACTATGTACTGACAGATGTATTGACCGCATATCGCAGCCTGCAGCAACCTGACAAGGCCCTTACCATTGTCGACCTTCTGTTAAAGCGTCAGCCCGGGGCCGACGATCTGCTGCTCTACAAGGCATTGCTGTTAGTTGATAAACGCGAGCTGGACTCTGCCAGGACTATCCTTGATACAATCAGCAATTCCGGAAAAAACAGCAGATATTACCGGCTGTCGGGCTACCTGCATGGGGCTGAAGAAAACTGGCTGGCCGCCCTGGCCGACTATCAGCAGTTAAAGAGGATGCTGCCTGATGACAAGTCTGCTGTCCGTGAACAGTTTTTCGCTCTCCAATATGTCCGTGCAGAGTATGCCGCCGGAAATATTATGGCTGATCATGAACAGTTGTTTTCGGCTCATGATCGTGCCATGCTCCTCCTGAACCAGGCTGCAGAAAAACTGCGCTGGAGCACCGATGCAGCCAGAGACTTTAATGAAACCAAGCTCCTTGCCTTCCAGGCCCTTGAGATGCAGATTCAAGCGCTGGACCTTCTTGGTACCGGTCCGGCTAAAAACAACTGGCCCGCACCTGTACTCAATGACCTGGCCATCACCCTGCGCAACCTGCGGCAGATGGACAGTGTGAAAGCGATTTACCAGTCTTTACTTGATAGAGGAGAAGTACCCAACTATGTCAGGCAGGCTGCTGCCGGAGCCATGCTTGACAGACGCTATCCTGACAGGGCCCGTGAGCTGTACCGACAGATTGCAGAACAGGAACCTGACAACTTTCATGCACATATCGGCCTGTTTTACAGTTATGTCGAAGAAGAGGACTTTGACAATGCATACCGGCTGATTGATGAACTTTTTGAAAAGGAACCTGTCTTTCAGACCTTTGCCGATAAAAAGTATCGCACACACAATGACCGGTACCTGGATCTTGGAGTCTATACTATCCTGGCCCGTTATTATGGCGACCAGCTTGAAGAAGCCTGGTCCCGGATAGACACGCTTATCTCCAATGCACCGCTCAATGACTGGCTGTATGAGATCAGGGGACAGATAAGTAATTCCCGGGAATGGTACCGCCAGGCGCTTTATGATTTCCACTACGCCTCACTGCTGGATCCTGACAACCTGAATGCCCGGGCCGGTGAGATTGCAAGCCTTCTCCTCCTCAGGCAATATGACCGGGCGCGACCGATGCTGAACGCCATCCGTCAGCAATTCCCTGACGAACATCCCACAAGGAGACTGGAGAAAGAATGGAAATTCAGCAGAAAGCCGGAGTACTGGGGTGATATCACCTATGGCAGCTCCTCAGGACCGAAACTTGATGGTGACGGTATGCTTATTTCAGGAGAGCTGTTATCCAGTCCCATCAATGACAGCCTGTATATTGATGCACTCTACCGCTATGCCTGGAATGAAATCATTGAGGGTGAAGAAACCTTTCAGCGCTATTCCCTGGGGCTGAATTACCATCTTGTGAACTGGGATTTCCTGGGCCGGGTTACCTACAACAACTCAAGCCTGGATGAAATCGGCGGTAGTGTGCAGGGGATCTGGACTCCTGATGATTACTGGCGTCTGACCCTGGCCGGGGAACGTTTTTCCGTAGACACTCCGTTGCGGGCACTTTACCATGGCATACGTTCAGACTCCATTTCCGCTTCACTGAACTATCGCTGGAGTGAGCAACGTGACCTGTTTCTTGCTGCCCAGGGTTCCTCTTTTACGGACAACAATGATCGTATCGCAGGCTCAGCTGTGCTGAGACAACGTCTTGTCGATATTCCCCATGTTGACATTGATGGTCGGATTGAGGCCTATGGATCTGCCAACAGCCGCAGAGATACCCCGTATTTCAACCCTGAAAGTGACTTCAGCCTGCTGGGAGCTTTCCATCTTGATCATGTCTATTACCGTCACAACGATCATCTGCTGGCCCAGCAGATTGACGTGGGCTATGGTTTTTATGACCAGAAAGGATATGGCTCCCGCTGGATCGGCCATATCCGTTATGAACAGAGATACAAGTTTACTCCCTGGGTGGAAATTCTAGCAGGAATTGAATTCGGCCAGAACGTATATGACGGCCAGGCAGAGCCGTATCAACTGGTTCGGTTTATGATAAATGGGAAATTTTAAGGTGAAACTGTTTACACTGCTCTTTTTCCGGATGGCGGCAGGCTGTCTGCTCTGTCTCGCTATCCCGTTATCCGCAGTTGCCGGCAATGAATTCATTGCCATAGCCTACCATGATATTGTTGGTCAGCGCCATGACCTGACGGCTGACGCGGTGACCCTGGATAACCTGATTGATCACTTTGAATGGCTCAAGGTCAACGGCTATCAACCGGTTTCCATTGATGACCTGATTGCTGCCCGGGACGGAACCGGAGCATTGCCTGACAAAGCTATCCTGCTCTGCTGGGATGATGGCTACACCAGTTTTTATACCGATGTCCTGCCCCTGCTCAAGGCATACAATTTTCCAGCCGTACTGGCCCTGGTCGGCAGCTGGATGGCACCCGGCCCGGATGAGATGGTCCAGTACGGCGACTATCTGGTACCACGAAAGAAATTCATGACCTGGCAGCAGCTGAAAGAGGTAGCGGATTCCGGCCTGGTTGAGATAGCAAGCCATTCCTTTAATCTGCATACCGCTCTTGTTGCCGACCAGTCAGGAGACAGGCTGCCGGCTGCTATTATCCACGCATTTGACCCCGTAACCGGTACCTATGAAACAGATCAGCAGTTCAGACAACGGATTCGCAATGATCTGCAGAAAAGCAGTGACCTCATGCTCGAACATCTCGGCTTTCGGCCGCGGGTTCTGGTCTGGCCTTTTGGACGGTACAATACCATTGCCCTGGAAAGTGCGACAGATGTCGGCATGGCCATCACCCTGACCCTTAACCCGGTACCCGGCAACACTGACCAGTTGCACGCCATCGGCCGTATCTATCCGACCCGAAATCCGGACCTCAAATCATTTCGAAACAACCTGAATGCATGGAAAAGGCCACCTGTCCATCATTTTTTCAGGGTGGACAGCCATGATCTTCTTGAGCCTTCCCCAGGCAAAAAAGAGACACTCTTTAATACCTTTCTTGACCGGGTAAGAGATCTTAACCCCAATATGGTTATCATTGATCCGATAATACAAGGCAATGGAACCCGTAAAGCCCTGTTCAGAAACAACCGTTTTCCTGTGGCCCAGGACCGGCTGATGCGACTCAGCTGGCATACCAGCAAGCGTGCAGAATCAGCAGTCTTTCTCTGGCTCTCCCCTGATCTGTTTTCTCCCCGGGCTGGCGAAACAGCAGAGAGTATCATTGAGTTCTTTTCTGATATGGGCAAATCCGCTCATGGAGAAGGACTGGTTGTGGACAATCCTGAGCTGGTACTGGCCCTGCTGCAGATGGCCGACAACAGTTCTGATCGTGAAACAGAGGTCCGCTACTGGAATCCTGACAAACAGAGAAGGGCAAGACAGGCCATGTCAAAGAACGGAACCGAACAACAGATTTCACTTCCATTTCTGACTCTGGAAGCATTCCAGCAGTGGCAGCCTTTCCAGGAAGTAAGCCTGGTTCTTGCAATGGATCTCTTCCTGAACATGGAGCTGCACCAGTTCTCCTACCTGCTCAATTTCTTTGATTTTCTTATTATTGACACCGGAAAAAACAAAATGGTGACAAGAGGCGCCCCCCTGCCCGCACAGCTGAAACGTCTGGATGAAGCCGGATATCTGCGAAAATGTGCCTTCCTGTTATCAGCAGAAGATCATGAGAACAGTCTGGCAAGAGAACTGCACCGCTTGCCGACACTGAATATTATCAACTGGGGCTATCAGTTTGACCGGTTTCTGGAAGACTCCCCCCCTGCCGCATCCGTCAGACGGTTGCTCTCAAAGGGGAGCTTTCCTTACCCGTTACGCCACTGATATCAGTATATCATGTTGATATTAAAAAATAAAAAGTCAAAAAAACAGGCGTTGCAACTCTCCATGATCCGGATCATTGTTCTGGTCATGTTGGCAACTCTCCTCCAGGTCTGTCCACCGGTAGCAGCTCAAAACCGGATATCCGTACAAGATAGAGAGCTGCCGGTTATCCGCGCCATCCAGGTGGATCTTGACTATGTCTATGATCCGGACCCTGTTCAGCAAAAGGCAAACCTGGATCTGTTGGTCAGCCGTGTCAATCAGCTGGGAATAAATACCGTTTTTCTGCAGGCGTTTGCTGATCCTGACGGTAACGGAGTTGCAGAAAGTCTCTATTTTCCCAACAGGTTCCTGCCCATGCGGGAGAATCTTTTTGTCACTGCCACTCTATTGCTTCGACAAAACGGCATGACTGTTTACGGCTGGCTGCCTTTGCTTGCCTATAAGCTCCCGGGGGAGGATAGAGACCTGTATGTCCGCTCCATCCACGATTCTATTGCTGCTGTCCAGCCTCCCAACGGATATCTTCGGCTCTCACCTTTCAACCCGCAGGCAAGAAAAATTATTAAAGGAATCTACCGGGACTTTGCCCGGCAGACAACCATTGATGGTATTCTGTTTCATGATGACGGCATCTTGTCGGATTTTGAGGATGGCTCGAAAGCAGCCCTGCAACAGTACAAGCAGGCAGAGTTTCCGGCCGATATCATGACAATTCGCAGCAACCTGGCTACCATGCGAAAATGGAGCCGTTACAAGACCAACTTTCTGATCGATTTTTCCCTGTCACTGCTTGAAATCATCCGTCAGCAGCAACCCGGGATACGCTCGGCCAGGAATCTTTTTGCCGGTCCGGTTCTGCAACCGGAATGTGAACAGTGGTTTGCACAGTCTCTACCGCTTTTCCTGAAAGCGTACGACTATACTGCTCTGATGGCCATGCCTTTTATGGAGAAAGCCGCTGACCCGGACCGCTGGCTGGAGCAGTTGGCATGGGCGTCCCTGGGGCCACAGAAAAAAAATAATCGTATCATTTTTGAATTACAGACAAAAAACTGGTTGACCAACAAGCCTGTGCCTGCAGTCATCCTGCAACGTCACATTGTACTTCTCTCCCAGATGGGGGTGACTTCATTTGCTTTCTACCCCTATGATTTCCATAACAACATGCCGCCTGCAGCCATGATCAGCTCCTGCCTGTCAAATCCTGCAACCTGCGCCGGAGAGAATGCACCATGATGGACCTGCTGCAGGCTGTTTTCAGCTTTTTTTTCCAGTTTACCTATTTTTATCCCCTGTTCATGGCCTACCTGTGGATGACCGGAGCCCTGATCTATTTTTTCCGCTGGGAGAAACCGCTTGGTGACCGAATTAATGAGCCCCCGGAGCTGGCGGACTGGCCCGGGGTTTCCATCCTTGTTCCCTGTCACAATGAAGGGGCCAATATCATTGAAACCATCAACTGGCTGCAGAAAATCAGGTACCCTGACTTTGAAATTATTGTCATCAACGACGGCAGCAGTGACGACACCGGAGAAATACTGGACAGACTTTCCAGAGAAATCAGTCGCCTGCGGGTGATCCACCTGGCAACCAACCAGGGCAAGGCCCGGGGACTGACCCTGGCCGCTTTGTCAGCTGCCAATGAATACCTGGTCTGTATTGACGGCGACGTGGTGCTTGATCCCTGGGCCGTGCAGTGGATGGTCTGGCACCTGGCCACCAGTCCCAGGGTGGGTGCAGTTACGGGTAACCCGAGAATACGGAACCGTTCAACCCTGCTCGGCAAGGTCCAGGTAGGTGAATTTTCCTCTATTATCGGCATGATCAAGCGGGCACAGCGGGTATACGGACGTGTCTTTACTGTCTCAGGGGCTGTTGCGACCTTCCGCAGGTCTGCTCTCCAGGAGGTGGGATTCTGGGATACGGACATGATTACAGAAGATATTTCCATCAGCTGGAAGCTACAGCTCAATTTCTGGGATATCCGCTATGAACCCCATGCCCTGTGCTGGCTGCTGATGCCGGAAAGTTTCAAGGGCTTATGGCGTCAGAGGCTGCGCTGGGCACAGGGCGGTATGGAAGTGTTCTCCAGAAACTGCACCAAGCTGGTTGACTGGAAAAAACGGCGAATGGTCATGGTACTGGTGGAATATCTGACCAGTGTCATCTGGGCTTACTGCATGGTCCTTATCGCCCTGCTGTGGGCTGTCGGCCAGGCTGTCGATCTTCCTCCCTTCCTGACCGTCAGGACCCTGCTTCCCGGCTGGACCGGCGTGTTGCTCGGTATAACCTGTCTGCTCCAGTTTGCGATCAGCATGGCTATAGATTCCAGATATGACCGCAACATGGGAAAAAATTATTTCTGGATCGTCTGGTACCCGCTGGCATTCTGGCTGATCAACGTCTTTACCATTGCCGTCGGTGTACCCAAAGCTCTTTTAAAACCCAAGGGACAACGCGCGGTCTGGGTCAGCCCGGATCGTGGTCTTCGAAAGTAACAGCAGCGCTATGGTTTATAATTTTGATAAAAAAATTCAACGTGTCACAGACGACAACGGACGTCCATATCCGGACTGTCTGATCATTGACCAGCCAGACCTGAAGAGCAGGCCGCTGATCCTGGGCGAGGGCGTGCTTACCATTTTTTTCTGGGGTTTCTGGTTTTACCTCTGGCTTCCCCTGGTCAGCCTGCTGGCCTGGTGGCTTGGTTATCAGATATTTTACAGGCAGATGGTGGAACTTGGCGGTTTCAGCGGTTTTATTGAACAGCTGAATATATTTGGCTCCGGAGTTGCTCTGGTTTCCGGAGCCATGGCAATCTGGAGTTTTTACAATCTCAAACGATACGGCTCCTACAATCGAAGAAATCGTTTCCTGGAAACAGACATGGACACACTGGCTGAGACCTTCAGTATTCCTGTTCAGAAGCTGCCGCAGATCCAGCAGGCCAAACGAATTGTCTTTACCTTTACTGAAGATGATTCAATAGAAGAGGTTGTCATACCTCCTGTACATGGTTCCTGAAAAACAGCCGGGTTGAAAGGAATCAACGCAGAGAGTTCAAACCGACAAAGCTGCCGTTATTCTCTTCTGCCAGCCTCCGCATGAGTGCGGCAAAACGGGTGATATTGGCTTCAGCACCCGGCTGGGTAAACAGAACCGGAAATCCCACGGCATGGATACGAACCCGCCGCCGGCCGTCTGCGGATGCACGGTTGATCATTGAAACGGTATCAATCACCTGCTGAATAGAACCACGGGCAAAATCATCACCAAAGATATAGATTGAGATGCGTTTATCCGGCGAATAAAATCTGCGGATGGCGCTGGTCACCCCTTCCACCGGGCTGGAGTTGGAAAACGGAGCCCAGGTGCCAAGCCGTTTCAGGATAGCCCTGCGCCGGGCCGGGCTGTCCCGTATCCAGCGTCCGGCGTACTGGGAAAACATGTAATCACCCATATCATTTAATACCTGGATACCCTTTACCCTCGGATAAATCCTCAGAATCTCATCCATCTTTTTCCTGACCTGCACCCAGGCATAGCGCTGCATGGAGCCTGAGGTGTCGATAACAAAAATAATATATTCACTGTCCACCGGTACACCGCCGATGGCCTGATCCGGGATTTTTTCCGGAGGAGTAACCTGACTCAGCCGTTTCATCTCCTCGGTCAACTGCTGGCGCGCACTCTCCATCTGGGCTTTAATTTTTGCCTGAACCGCTGCATCAGACTGTGCAGCTTTAAACTCCCCCCTGATCCTTTCCAGCTCTCCCTGCAAACGGGCAATCTTTTCCTGTTCCTGTGACAACTGCTCCTGCCTGCTGGTCAGTTCCCGATTAAGAACATGGGTCTGCCCCCTGATCTCATGGAGCTGCGCTTCCAGTTCAATGACCTGGCCACTGAGATCAACACTGATTTTTTCTATGACCATGGGCTCGGAAAAACGGGAGATCACAAGCAGCAGGATAATTGCTCCAAAGCCGCAGGACACCACGTCCAGAAATGAAAGACTGAAAACTTCTATTTCACGTCGCTTCTTTCTCATGGCCAGTCCGAGGATGGGGTGAGAAAAGAACCGTGTGTGTCCACAGCCAGTTTCCAGTAGAGCACCGCTGCCATGGGATCCCCTTCCATGGGAAAGAGGATGGTATTGACCGGGATCCCCGGGGGCAGCACCCGCAAGGCCTGCTCAAACAACCGGACCCTTCCGGCCCCTGACACACTGGAAGCACGCGGCCTGCTGCTGCCCTGGGTGGGAAGTCCGTCGGTGATCAGCAGGATATTGTCCGGTAACGGCGACATGGCAGCGGCTGCGGAAAATGCATTCACCAGGCTGGTTCCCTGCTCCGGCACCAGTTTATTTACTGCAGCAACCAGCTTATCCAACGCATTGGAGTCTGTCACAGCAACCCACTTCCCTTCGCTCTCCTCCAGCACCGACTGAGCAGAGGTGTTGAAACCATACACCTGCAGGGAGGAAGAAGGCGGCAGGTTGGCCACCAGCCAGGCAACAGTACGCCGGACCTGTTTCCACTTGGGTGCGGTACGTTTGTCAGCGTCTTTCATGTTGCGGCGGCGAATCACGTTGACAATGGAGCTGTCAAGCATTGAGGCGGAACGATCCAGCAGGATCAGAACCCGCCTGCCGCCAAGTTTGAGACCTGTCAGATACTGACGATGCCCGGAACCGGTGAAACGACGCACCTTTCTGCCGCGATCCATGGAGGCAGCACGCTGAGAACCCATGGCCTTTTCCCGGGCTTCCAGGGTTTTCAGATCTGATTCAAGCTGTTTGACATGCTCCCTGCGGGCCCGGGTAACCCCATGGGCATCGGCCAGTTCCTTTTTGGACTGTTCAATCGTGGCCAGGACTTCTGCCGCCAGTCCCCGAGCGCTGACAAGCTTCTTCTCTGTCTGGACCAGACTGTTTTTAACGGCAACCAGGTTCCTGTCAGCCTGCTCCACCTCTTTTTCCAGCCGCTCTACCTCGCCGCTCAGATCATCAAATACCTCTTTACGCTGCTTGACAACATTGGAGTTAATGATCAGAACCAGCAGGACCACGGCTCCGAAGCCGCAGAACATGATATCTAAAAAGGCAAGATTAAAGGAAGACAGCCTCCGCCGCCTGGTTGCAGCCATGATTACATTTCCTGCACAATGTCACACCGGGGGCAAAACCCGCAAACGGGAGATAAGGTGGAGATCGCCATAGGACTCGCTGTCAAGCACCAGCCGTTCCTGCATGAGCTGCAGCTGGTGAATAAAAAACATAAGCACAATCGAGATGACCAGGGCGATAAAAGTGGAGTTGAATGCCACACCCAGGGACTGGGTCACTCCGGTTATGTCTCCTTCAACGGCTTTGTTGGCCTGGGACAGGGCCGCTCCGATCCCGCGAACCGTACCGATAAATCCCACCGAGGGGATGGCCCAGGCAATATAGCGGATAGTGGACAGCTCGGATTCAAGCCGCTCGCCTTCAGACTCGCAGACATCCCGCAACGAGGTGGCTGAATCCTGGACATTACGGGTAGCGGCAAAACGCTGGATAGCGGTACGCAGGGCCCTGGGCAGGAGATAGTCACGGCTTTTTTCCGGCAGTTCCTCCATCCGTTTTACCAGTTCGGCTGTATCCTCCACTCCCACGGGCAATCCATCCGGCAGTTCAAGAAGATCCCGGCCCAGCAACCGTTGTTGTCGATACACGGATACCCCTTTGAACCCCAGAATGGCAAGAGCCCAGAACATGAGTACAAAACAGGCCTCCTGCTCGTAATCACGCACTACCACGTAAAAATTACGCTGCTGCTCATACTGCGGATCAGCAGCCATCTGCTGCTTTTCCTGTTCCAGGAACAGATCGGCCTGGGGGCGGATCACAGTCACATACGCTCCATGCACAAGGATAAAGGCAACGAGCAGGGAGAAAACCTGATAGACGAATTCAACAGGAAACTGTTTGCCGGACATAATCACTCAAAAGTAGAAAAATTTAATAACCTGAACCTGGTATCACATCAAATATCCACCGGAAAACTGACCGCCGTATCAGCGGGTATTTTTTCTGTGGGGCGAAACTGTTTATTGGACGATGATGATCCGGCCGCAAATGCAGTTGCGGCCAGCAGCAGAGCCAGTACGAGTAAAATCCGTTTCATTGTAAGGTACCTTGAAAAATTAGAATTTTCGTTCGAGGTCAAGGAATAGGGAAATTAAAAAGCGCAGCATATTAGTCATATGTGAGCATTTTTCATTTTCCTGTGACGCAGAGATCGGGCGAAAAGGCAATTTTTCAAGGTGGCCTGTAATCCTTCACAGAGTTCGTAACTATGTGTTTTCATATACGACAGAATTGTAAGTGATCACGGGCAGTCCAGATTTGCGCAATTTTTTCCATTTGCTATAGCACACTTATGCGGACGGAAGAAACCGCGTGAAGATGGGCTGCCCGTGATCACTTACGTTTCATTGTGCATACCTCGCTACCCTGAAACCCAGGCTGTCTTTGGCTTTGTTGGAATAACCACGAAAACTCAGTCGCAGTTCAGTCATGGCTCCATCCCGCCAGCTTGCCCCCCGGTACACATGATAGCTGCCGGTTTTAGGGCCGGTGGGATCAACCGTTTTCCCCGATACCGAGCCTGCATTAGGACTGTAGTAGTCATGGCACCACTCTGACACATTGCCGCCCAGGTCAAAAAAACCGCCCATATTTCGAGGAAAGCTGTCAACAGGCGCGGAGACCGGAAAACCATCATAATAACCCTTGATAACCACCGGTACAATTGCCCGGGCCGATTCATCGGCATAGTTTCCGTTGCGTGTTCGTGGCGGAAAACCACCGTCCCAGGGATAACGGCCGGGCCGGGTGCGTCCCACCATGCGGGCGGCAAAAGCCCATTCAGCCTCAAAGGGCAACCGATAGCCGTTGGTGGGCGGACTGACCGGCACCAGGGTATTGCCCTGTTCCCTGTAAAAGGGCTGCAGGCCCTGCTGGACACTGAGCCAGTTACAGAATCTGGCCGCATCCTGCCAGCTTACTTTGACAACCGGCTGGCGATCTCCATCCAGGGTCAGTCCGCCGATAAACCCGGAACGGTGGCTGTTTCTGAACTTGCGAAACTCTCCATTGGTGATCTCATGCATTCCAAGCAGAAAAGGTCTGGTGATCTCCACCTGATGTTCGCTCTCATTGGCCCGCCGCCCGGGCTCGCGCCTGGATGCACCCATTGTAAAGACGCCCGGTTCCAGGCGGATCATCTCAGGACCTTTTCCGGATTGTACTCTGGAAGAAGAACCAGCCCCGGAAGAAGCAGCCGGGGGAGACACTGCTGTTCCAGAAACCGGAGAAGAGGCCTGGACTGTTTTTTTCTTCAGATTAAAAACCAGTTTCCGGCTTTCTCCTTTACGCGGGATAACCTCTTTTTTTTCAGATCGATACCCTTCCGCCCGTACCTCAACACTGTGTTTGCGGGCAGTGAGTTGAAAACTGCCATTGTTTTTCTTCTGTTTTTTTCCGTCAATAAACAGATTCGCTGCCGCCGGGCTCACCTGGATATTGACCTCGCCCAGCTGCGGCTTCAGCGTTACTGCCAGTTCCTGATTGTCTGCATTGGTGACCGTAATCGTTTTCTCAACCGGCTCATAGCCAGCCAAGGAAAAACGAAACGCATAACTGCCTTTTTCCTTCAGCGCAATCTGCAGCGGAGTCTCCCCCCTGACACGTCCTGCCAGGCTCACCTCTGCTCCAACCGGTGTTGAACGCAATGACAACCGTATCGGTTTCTTCTCCAGGACAACAACCGGTGGCGTCATTGTTTTGCCCGGTTGCACTTCCAGGTCCAAAGTATATGATTCATATCCACCCTTCTGCAGCAGGAGTTGATGACTTCCCTGGTCAAGCTCAGTGCTCAGTGGTGTGATCCCGATTTCCCTGCCATTTTCAATCACTGATACATCGGCCGGATCTGTTACCACAAATACCCTGCCCCAGGCCGGCTGCAGTTCACAACGGACTGACTGGCGTGTGCCCTGTCCCTTTATATCAATCTCCTGCTGCCAGTCCTGGTAGCGGTCAAGAATGCAACGCAGGTTATGTTTGCCACCGCTGACTGAAAGTTCTTCAAGCGGTGCATTACCCAGGCTTTTACTGTCCAGGAAAACTTCCGCACTCTCGGGCACACTGGTAATATCAAGCCGACCAGGCAGTTTTTCCATGGTAAACGAATATCTGGAAGGAGTGCTTTTTTTGATGACAACTTCTACCTGCAGATCCTGGTATCCTGTCTTTGAGACCTTCAGGGTATAGGTGCCGGCAACGCCGAGATACCGGTGACCGAAAGGCAGCACCGGAACCGTTCCCTGCAAAACCATGTTGTCGGGTTCCGGTTCAACTGTTATTTCAATACTCCTTGCGGTCAGCACAAACACAGAAGCAAGCACCAGCAGCAAAAAGCCGATCCCGGCAAAAATATTGCGTGTCAAATGACCTTCTTTCCGGTGCTGCCCCTCTCCTACTCTGGGCAAGGCAGCAATATCAGGAGGAGGACCGTTATGGTTTACCGGCGGCAGCCCGGCAGGTTCCGGACCTGTCTGCTCAGCCAGGGTAATCTCAACCCGATCTCCGGACACCCGGTACTGCAGAACCCAGTCTCCAATACGGGTTCTGTCTCCGGATTTGATCCAGACGGAATCTTTGATCAGCTGATCATTGTGAAAAACAGCATGCGAACCGGTTGCCGGCTTCAGAAAAAGATATCCGCCCTTGTGCAGCCCTATGGTTGCCTCCACAGATCTGCCGGCAGGAAGGCGGATATGTGCCTCCCTGTCCTTGCCGATAACCAGCGGAAGGTCTGTTTCCAGATAACGGTGCAGCTCACCATTATCTGCATATATTTCAAAAAAACGGCTCAAATCTATTCCTTTAAGGGTACCTTGAAAAATTAGATATTCTGTTCGAGTTCAAGGAACAGCGGAAA
>CAZKBZ010000046.1:0-21324 GCA_964551175.1 uncultured Desulfobulbus sp. | reverse complement strand
TTAAGCACACCATGAAAAGAGGATAATTGTCTCTTCTGTAATACTTATAACTCTATCACAGCAGCTGTAGTAAGATCAATTGAGAAAAAAGATTCAACCCGAGCCGGAACAACTCTTCAAACCACAATAATTATCACGGCAGGGGACTGGCTTTACCTGTCAGCAAAAAACAAGGCAAATCATCATGGTCAGACTTTCCATCAATATTATTTATTCTTGACTGCTCATCTGTCCCTGCGGTAGGATATTTTAATAATATTTCTTCCTCCTGATATCAATTTATGCAAAATCGCTCTCCCCGATCCTCCTGCAACCCTTTCCTCACCTGCCTGCTGATTCTCCTGATCAGTTTTTCTGCTCTTTTCCCCGGTTCCGTATCCGGTGCTGATGCCCGGGTGGTCCGGGTCGGCTTTTATGAGAATCCGCCAAAGCTGTCCCTTGGCAGGGGGAACAAACCGTCAGGTATTTTCCCTGACATCATTGAAGAAATAGCAAAAGAGGAAAACTGGAAAATCGAATGGATCACCGGAACATGGGAGGAAGGACTGACCCGGCTTGCAACAGGTGCCATCGATATCATGCCCGATGTTGCCTTTTCCCTGAAAAGAGCTGAACAGTTTGAATTTTCTGATGAACCCGTGTTTGTCAACTGGGGAACCCTCTATACACGTCCCGGTATCAAGGTTTTTGCCATACCGGATCTTGCAGGTAAACGAATTGCCGTTATGCGTGGCAGTATCCACACGGACGGTAATGAAGGAATACGGGAGCAGGTAAAGAAATTCAACGTTGCCTGCACATTCATTGAGTTTACAGATTATCAGGAAGTATTTCAGGCACTGCAGATTGATCTTGCCGATGTGGGCGTGGTCAACAGGCTGTTTGGCATAACTTCCCGCAAACTGTATGATGTCCTGCCGACAACGGTTGCCTTTAATCCCCGTCACCTCAAATTTGCTTTCCCGGCTGGTGGAGAAAACACCCCGTACCTGAAATCAATTATTGACAAACATCTGAAAGCGGCCCACCTGCAACCCACCTCAAAAATATCACAGATCATCAGTGATTATCAGTCTGTTGCCTATAATAGTTTTTCTGCCGGTCCAAAAGAAGTTCACCTCTCGCCCGAAGAAAAAGCATGGATAAAAGCACATCCCTTGATCCGGGTTGGAATCGATCCCGAATTTGCACCCTTTGAATTTGTTGACAACAACGGCAGATACAGTGGTTTTTCCACTGACTATATCAAACTGTTAAATCAGCGGCTTGGATTGAACATGCAGGTTGTTCCCGATTTAAGCTGGAACCAGGTTATGGGCCTGGCTAAAGAGGGAAAAATTGACCTGTTGCCTGCAGTCGGGTTTTCCTCAAAACGGGCTGAATTTCTGACATATACCACTCCATATATCGGTTTTTACCGAATGATCTTCAGCCGTGCCGACAGCCCGTTCATATCTTCCACCGGGGACCTGGCGGGACTTAAGATCGCAGTCCAGGAGAAGTCATCGCATGCCCACTGGCTTGAAGAGCATACCGACCTGGCTCCAGTATATTACAACACCCTTGAAGATACCATCAAGGCGGTCTCCGAGGGAGAAGCGGACGTTCTCATCGGCAACCTGGCAACATGTACCTACTGGATACGAAAACTCAATATTTCAAATGTACGGATCGCCGCCCCCGTCTCTCTGGAACGCCAGCTTGTCCATATGGCAGTGCGAAAAGACTGGCCAATGCTCACAGCAATACTGAACAAAGGCCTTGCCTCAATTTCTGCCCGGGAAACTGAAAATATTCGCAACAGATGGCTTGCTGCCGGCTACAACGTTGGAATTCCTGCAAGGGTTGCCTGGCAGCGTATTCTTGCTGTGTCAGCATTGGCCCTGTCGCTTGTCGGGTTTTTCTGGTTGTGGAATATCAGGCTGAAACAGGAAGTCAGACTCAGGAAAGATGCGGAAAACAAACTGCTCAATGCCCAGCAGAAGCTTGAAGAAAAGGTAGCGGAACGAACCAGGGAGCTGGAAGAGAATAAAAATTATCTCCAGTCAATTTTTGATGCTCCCAATGAAGCGATTTTCATTCATGACAGTGAAACGTCAGCTGTTCTTGATGTGAACCAGGCTATGCTCGACATGTTCGGTGTCAGTTATCAGGAAGCTCTGCAGTCAACTGCTGATGATTTCAGCCTCGGAGAGTATCCCTACAATCATGAAGAAGCGGTAAAAAAAATCCAGCTTGCCGTCAGCAAGGGCCCGCAGACGTTTGAGTGGCTGTCAAAAAGAAAAAACGGGCAACTCTTCTGGTCAGAAGTTGGTCTCAAGCTGACAGAAATTAACAACCAATCGCATATCATTGCCGTAGTGCGTGATATTGATGAAAAGAAAAAAGCAGAGCAGGTGCTGGCGGATGAGCGGGAACGGCTTGCCGTTACTCTCCGCAGTATCGGTGACGGTGTCATAACCACAGATATTGATGGAAAAATAGTCCTCTTAAACAGAGTCGCTGAAAAACTGACAGGGTGGTCCAGTGAAGACGCCCAGGGGAGGAAAGCATCAGAAGTATATAATATTAGTGATGAAACTACAGGAAAACAGCGTGAAAATCCCATTGAAAAGGTCTTAGAAACGGGCCAGCCCATCGGCATGAGCGATAATATAACACTTATAGCCAGAAATGGATTTCCAAAAAGCATAGCTGACAGCTGCGCGCCCATCAGGGACAGGGAAAGCAGAATTATCGGTGTTGTCCTTGTTTTCAGGGACATTACCAATCAGAAGAAGATTGAGGAGGAGCTTCTCAAAATTAGAAAACTGGAATCTGTGGGTATTCTGGCGGGTGGAATAGCGCACGACTTCAACAATATCCTGTCGGCAATTCTGGGAAATATTGAACTTGCCTCACACCTTGTTGGCGAGTATCATAAGGTATCTCCGCTACTTAACAATGCTCAGAAAGCCAGCTCCCGGGCTGCAAAACTCACCCAGCAACTCCTTACTTTTGCAAAAGGCGGCGAACCTGTTAAAGAAACCACCTCGTTGCCTCAGTTAATCCGGGATTCAGCTGATTTTGTTCTCCGTGGCAGTTCTGTTTCATGCAGCTACGATTTTCCCGCTGATCTCCTTCGAGTTGAAGCAGATACAGGACAGTTGAGTCAGGTCATTCAGAATATTGTCATCAATGCGCGGCAGGCAATGCCCGAAGGAGGCAATATACAGATTTCCTGTTCCAATGTTCCGGACCATGCAGCTGACACGATAGTCTGTTCCCATACCGGTTCTTTTGTAAAAATAATTATACGGGATACGGGGGCCGGCATTCCTGATACTATTGTTGATAAAATCTTTGATCCCTATTTCTCGACAAAACAGCTGGGAAACGGCCTGGGTCTGGCAATATGCCACTCCATTATCAGTAAACATGGTGGTCATATCAGCGTCCGGTCAACACCGGGTAAAGGGACAATTTTTACCATTTTTCTGCCTGCATCAGATGGAACCGGAACCTGTTGCGGGGAAGACAGAAAAAGTTCACGGTCATCTCAATCCGCCAGAATAATGGTGATGGATGATGATACAATGCTGCGCGATATTACCAGATCGCAGCTTGTCCATCTTGGTCACAGCGTTGTTGTCGTCCCTGATGGCGACAGTGCCATTGCGCATTACAAAAAGCTCCTGAAAACCGGGCAGGAGATTGATATCATCATCATGGATCTCACAATTCCCGGCGGGATGGGCGGGAAAGAAGCAGTCCGACACATTCTTAACATTAACCCGGATGCAAAAGTCATTGTTACATCCGGTTATTCCAATGATCCGGTGCTGGCTGATTACAAACAATTTGGATTCAGTGCATCCATCTCAAAACCTTTTGACTTACAGCAACTGGAAAAAACCATTTTTTCGGTGATGCGCAGGTAAGCTGTATGGTACATTCCTGAAAATTACCATGCAGCCCGCCGTGTCTGCAGGCAACTTCACTCCTTAACACTCTTTCATGAACAGATATTGTATCGGTATTGACACCGGAGGAACCTATACGGATGGCGTTCTCCTGGACAGCGAAACCCTTGAGATCGTTAACCGGGTCAAGCAGGCAACCAGTCACCACGACCTGGGAATCGGCGTGGGACGCACTCTTGAAAGTCTGCTCTCCGAAGGAATTTCCCCGGAAGAAGTCTGTTGTCTTGCGGTCTCCACTACTCTTGCCACCAATGCCATTGTCGAGGGAAGAGGATCCAGAGTCGGCCTGTTTGTATTTGGCTATGTCCGTCATTTCAAGCTGCAGGTTACAGCAAATGTCTTTTTAAAGGGCGGCCATACCATCACCGGTGAAGAAGACGAACCCCTGGATATTGAAGGGCTGGTAGACACAATCCAGGGGTTAAAGAACGAGGTCGACAGCTACGCTGTCTGCGGTGGCATGTCCATAAAGAATCCTGCCCATGAAATGGTGGCTGAAGAGGCCATTACCATGCTTGACCCCAAGCCTGTCTTCTGCTCCCACAAGGTCAGTGATCATCCCGGCATTCGGGCCCGGGCGGCAACGGCCTGTCTGCATGCCAAACTCATGCCGCTGATGGTCGGCTTTCTCTCATCCATCCAGTTGTCCATGCTTAAGATCAAGCTGAACTGTCCGGTCACCATCATCTGCGGCAATGGTAAAGGAGCAGATCTGGATGAGGCTGTAGAACGTGCGGCCATTACCATGGCCAGCGGGCCGGCGGCAACAGCCCGTTTCGGCTGCACAGCTTCCCAGCCAACAGCCCTGATTGTTGACGTGGGCGGAACGACCACGGATGTCTGCATGATCCGTGACCATCAGCCGGTGCTGAGCGAAGAAGGGTGCATTATAGGCCGGTGGCAGACCCATGTGGAAGCCATTGACATGTATACTGCCGGGGGTGGAGGCGACTCCCATGTGATCTGTTCCCCTGACAACACTGTCTCCCTGGAAACAACCAGGGTTCAGCCCCTGGCCATGACTCCTGACCTGCCTGATCCGGGCAGCTGGCTTGGCTGCGGGCTGCGCAGCTCCATTGTTCTGCCTGTTGCCGAGCTTGATGAAAAAATTATTACCGACGACGAAATCCTGCGCCATCTGTACCAATACGGGCCTGCAAATCCGGAAACCCTGGCTGAGAAAACCAGCCTCTCCGGGGTACTCCTTGAAAAACGACTGGAAAGACTGCTTTATCTCCAGCAGATCCGTATAGCCGGTTTCACGCCTACAGATGCCCTCCATGCTCTGGACAGGCTTGACATCGGCAACAGACAGCAGGCCGAATCCGGTGCGGAAGCCATGGCTGCAGCAGTTGACATGGACCTGAAAACCTTCTGCCTGCAGGTTATTGCTGAAACGGAAAAGACCATTGAAACCATCATCCTGGACTATTTAGGGCGAAAGATATGGCAGAACAACCAGGCAGCCCCTTTTCTGAACCGCAGGGATAATGAACTGTTTTCACTTCATTTTTCCGTGAAAATACCGATTATCGGTATTGGTGCTGCAGCAAGATTTTTTCTGCCCGGCGTGGCCCGCCGCCTTGGGACAACTGTCAGCTTTCCTGAACATTATGAGGTGGGAAATGCCATCGGGGCGGCATTAATCGGTATGGAAGGCAACCAATGAATATGCAGAAACTTTTGATAATCCATTCATGGCCCAGGCGTGTTCTGTTCCTTGCGATCCTGCTCTCTGCCCTGTTTTTGGGCATGCAGCAGCTTCATGGCCGCTCCGGATCACAACAGTGGAGCCGGACCAGCCCGGAGATCAACCTGAAACATATCTTTGAAGGTGCCATCAACTCCAGGGGCCGTCCCACCGGTTTTCACTCCCGTCCCGGCGGCAGGGACCCGCAGTCTGCCAGACTGAAAAAAATTCTATCACCACCCAACAGCAACGGTGTCTATACGGCAAGAGTCGAGATATATGACCCTCGGGAAAAACGGTGGAAAGAAAAATTCTCCACCCTGTTTCCAGACTCCATGAGCCGCCGGCAGGTTATTCAGTCTGTACTTCACGCCTGGAAGCATCGGTACACCGGGAACAAAACAAGGTGGGAGGGACCCTCCGGTGCAGGTTTCACCATCCAGGGCTACCTGAACCATCGTCGCAACATCAATACAGCTTACCCCATTTACACAAAAAAATGACCATGACACCCCTCATCCGCTTTTACCGTGACCAGTCCCACCTGCCTCGTGTACAGGCAGCCCCTGAATATACCCCCCTGGCCGACTATCTGGAATCCGATCTGCAGGATACCGCTACTGCAGCTGAACTACTGGCTCTCCTGAAGAATACAGGCGGACAGAGGCAGGAAATCAACGGGAACAGTTATACGGTCATTTTTGATTCTGATCAGATTATCCTGGAAAGCCTGTTTGATGATGAAGCCGTACCCTGCCGGCTGCAGAAAACACAATTCCAACTCCTGCTGACCCAGTGGCTTGCCTTTCTTGATAATGACAGCCTGCTCTCCCTTGTGCCGGATTTCTGACAGCTGCTCCCCCATACTTCTTCCCTCTCCCAGGGCTGAACAACAGTACAGCCGATAACATCCTGTTATTATGATATGTTTTAGCAGGAGGCCTGATTATAATCCTGTTGGCACAATCCCTGCATATTTATTCCAGCTGACCTCCAACTGTCAATTTTTCAACAGGAATATACATGAAAACTACCTATCTCGCTCTTGCCGCAGGGTGTCTGCTGGCAGTATCTACAAGCAGTCACGCAGCGCCGGGTGACGTAAATATCGGAGTAAAAGGGGGAACACTGGGCATCGGACTTGAGGCTGGAGTTGATCTTTCTGATACCTTTGCCCTGCGCGGGGGAATCAACTACCTGACCTTTGACTTTGACTCGACAATCTCACAGATTGATTACAACTTTGAGCCCCAGTTCTTTAACGGTTCCCTGCTGCTGGACTGGCATCCGTTTTCCAACTCTTTCAGACTGACTGCCGGTGGTTACCTGAATAATAACGAAATGAAGGTGGATGGCACGTATCGAAAAGATCTGATTCCCTCTGAATATGCCGGGTTTTCAGATCTGACAGATCTGGCCAAGGTCAAGGGCAGTGTTGATTTCAACACCTTTGCACCCTATGTGGGTTTAGGCTGGACCAGCAACCAGGGTGACAGCGGCTGGGGGGTCAACCTGGATTTAGGTGTCATGTTTCAGGGTTCACCCAAGGTCTCTGAACTCTACATTGATGGTCCGTTGGAAATCGGCAGTCACCCGATAGTCACTGAATTTCTCGATGAAGAGCGCAAGGCCATTGAGGATGATCTGGAAAATTTTGAATACTATCCGGTTGCTTCAATTTCGCTGAACTACAAATTCTGATCTGCCTGCTCACCCTCACTGCACGGAGCCTGGACTCTTCTCTCCAGTCGGGTTCCGTGCAGTTGTGAGTTTCATTCTTTTTCCGACCATTCTTTCTGTTTACTTTCTGCCACGATGTGGTAATATAGACTATTATTACCGATAAGATTCCGCCCTTTGCAGGCTTTGAATAATCAATGGACAACTTTCTCAGCCAGATGGAGAGCTACCTGCAGACCTCGCTGCTGCTCTCCTTTGCTGCCGCTTACATTGGAGGACTGCTCGCCAGTCTGACCCCCTGCGTGTACCCGATGATACCTATCACTGCGGGTGTTATAGGGAATTCAAACCTGGGTGGTTCGAAACTGCGCGGCTTCCTGCTGTCACTGACCTATGTCACCGGCATGGCCGTCACCTACGCCGGCCTGGGTATCTTTGCCGCAGCAACAGGCAGTTTTTTCGGCTCCATCAATACCAGCCCCTGGACCTTTCTGGTGATCGGAAATATCATTCTGCTGCTGGGTCTGGGCATGCTGGATATCTTCAAGCTTCCCACCGTGGTGCCGAAATTTGCAGCAAACATCACCGGCATACCTGGAGCCTTTCTTATCGGTATCTTTTCCGGTTTTGTGGCCGGTCCCTGTACGGCTCCGGTACTCGGCGTACTGCTGGCCTATGTGGCCACAACCCGTGACATGATCATGGGCGGTCTGCTGCTTTTTGTTTTTGCCTTCGGAATGGGTGCAATCCTGCTGGCGGTAGGCACCTTTTCCGGACTCATGGCCTCGATCCCCCGTTCCGGCGGCTGGATGCTCACAGTCAAGAAAAGCATGGGATTGTTGATGATTATCCTGGCTGAATACTTCCTGGTAAAGGCCGGAATGATGTTTGTTTAACTTGCGGTATTTAAAATTATTTTACCGCTCACAGGGCGGATCACACATGCAAGGAGAATCTCTCAAATGAACAGAATCCATCATATCCTGTTGGCCATTATCCTGGCCCTGCTGCTGCCTGCTTCTGCGCTGGCCCTGAACCAGGGCAACGCATTACAACCTTTCAGCGCAAGAGACATGGATGGCAAAACCATTGATCTGACCGCTGTTATCGGCAACAAACCGATCATGCTCATCTTCTGGGCTTCCTGGTGCCCCAACTGCAAGACAGAGGTTCCCAAGGTAAATGCACTTGTAAAAAAATTCCAAAGCAAGGGTATGGTCTTTATCGGTATCAATGTAGGGCATAATGACTCTGAGAAAAAGGCCCGCCGCTTCATGGACAAAACCAATATGAACTATCCGGTTATTTTTGACAAAAAAGGGAAAATTACACGTCAATACGGAATCCGGGGAGTTCCGACCATCCTGGTTTCCGATAAAAACGGTACTGTTGTCTTTAAAAATTACGGTGTTCCCGAAATAACCGACGAAATGTTTGAACAGCTCAGTCAGTAGCCTCACTTTCCACTTCATCAAGTTCATCGGCAAAAGGTTCCAGATTCCGTCCGGTGGCTGCCAGCAGACGCTGCCGGGCCAGGTGATACCCGACCAGGGCCTGGGCCAGGCGACCATACGTTGTTGTCAGGTCTCTCTGCGCCTCATTGAGACGGACCAGGGAGGCTGAACCGGCTTCATATTCGCTCTGGGCAAGTTCACGATTCTGCTCTACCAGACCAACACTTTCCCGCTGCAGACGGACCTGTTCCCGTGCTGCTGCCAGCAGGGCAATATCCTGCCGTACCTCAGAGGCAACCCTGTTGCGCAGGTCGGCCAGAGTGTAAGAAACTTCCCGCCTCTTCTGCTCAGCCTCAAACACCCGTGCCCGGTCAGCTCCACCGGAAAACAGGTTCCAGGCCGCAGTAATGGAAACCGCATTGCCGAAATCATCACCGGTAAGGGTAATATCACCCTGTTGTGCTCCGTTCACTGCACCTCCAAGCTGCACTTTTGGCCAGAACGCCGCCCTGGCCTGACCTTTTGCCGCCTCTGCTTCATGAATCTGCATGGACAGCCTGCGGAGATCAGGTCGTTTTACCAGGGCATCGTTAATCAACCCCTGCACATCTTTTTCAAGATCATCCGAGGGCTTAAACTCTCTGTCCAGTTCCGCAAGTTCAACGGTTTCGGGAAACATGGAATCCGGAACTCCAAGCAGGGCAGCAAGACCGTAGCGGGCCGCCTCATACTCCCGTTTACCGAACATGGCACTGGTTCTGGCCGAGTTCAACTGTACCTTGATATTCAACACATCACCCCAGGAACCGGTTCCTACCTCATACCGGTTGTTGGCATCCAGAAGTTGTTTGGCATAAAACTTTTTGTCTGCTTCGGCAATCTTCACCTTGGTCTGGGTGAGCTGGGCATTGAGAAAAGCTTCGGCAACGGCAGACACCAGGAGTCGCTGGCTGTCACGGCGGGCGGCAATAGAAGATTTTTCACCAAACTCCGTCTGTTTCTGCTTGAAAGAGCGGTAAAATCCATCAAACAGCACCCAGGTTGCCTGCAGTCCGGCTGCACTGCTGTCATACGTCCGATCTGTTGACTGTCCTGGAACAGAGGGAAAATGATTAGCAAATTCAAATTCTACATCTGAACGGCGGGTGCGGGCAGCAGTGCCGGTCACATCCAGGCTTGGCCACCAGGCAGCCACAGCCTGCCTGACCCTGGCTCTGGCCTGCTCCAGTCGGGCCTGAGCTGCTGCAATTCCCGGGTTACCCTGCAAGGCCAGCTGTTGCGCCGTTTCAAGATCCAGTACCTTTATTCCGGAAAAATCAGGCCCGACAGAGTTCTGCTCTTCCCGGCCCCATGCAGGAGGAGTCAGCAGACAACTCAGCAACAGGATAAACAAAACCTGCTTCATTCCTTCCTCCGATGTATCAACGTTGTATCTTATGAGGGAGTTACGGAGCCCTGCCTCAAAGAGACACCCTCAGTTGCTGCAGGATGCCTGTAATGGCCGCTCCTCCATAAGATAACATTTGTATCATTCATCCCAACCTACATGTTCAACTGTAAACCGTAAACCGTAAACCGTCATCCGTATCTTATACCATTCGGTCAAAACGGCGAAAGGCCGCCGGTTCCACATCCTCACGATGCGGCCAACTCCCTGTCTTTACTCGTGCCCTCAACCTTCGGCCATCATTGACAATGGCGAGCAGGCTGGGAATCAGCACCAGGGTCAGCACAGTGGCAAAGGCAACACCTGCTGCCAGCGACAGGGCCATCGGGATAAGAAACCTGGCCTGCATGTCTGTTTCCAGGATCAGGGGAGAAAGCCCTCCCACTGTTGACAGCGACGTGAGTAGAATAGCCCGAAACCTGCGGGCGCCACCTTTCTTGATGGCTTCAAAAAATTCCATGCCCTCGGCCAGGTTTTCATTAATGCGCTCAATCAGAACAATGGCATCATTGACCACTACACCGGTGAGTGCCACCATACCGAACATGGACATCAAGGACAGGGTGTAGCCCAGCAGCAGGTGGCCGATGACTGCGCCTATGATCCCAAACGGGATTGTAAACAGGATTACCAGCGGCTGTACATAGGAGCGGAAAATGGTAGCAATAATGACATAAATGCCGAGCACAGCCAGCGGGAAAGACACCTTGAGGCTGGAAAAAGACTCACGCATGTTCTTTTTGGCACCCTGCATGGAAATATGCAGTCCCGGGTACTGCGCTTCCAGTTTCTGAAAGAATCCTTTTGAGAGATCTGCAAATATCTCCTGTGAATTCGCCTGCTTCGGGTCTACATCCGCCGTTACAGCTACCCGCCGAAGACCATCTGTCCGTATAATGGCAGCATACCCGGGACCGAACTCCACATCAGCCACTGAAAACAGAGGGATCTCCTTCCCGGCCGGAGTCCGTATCCGCATACCTTCGAAATCAGCGAGTCGACTCCGCTCCTTTTTAGTATAACGCACCTTGACACGGACATCATCCCTGCCGCGCTGCACCCGGAAGGCCTCCTGACCGAAAAAGCCGGCATTGACCTGGCGGGCAAGATCATCAACCGTCAGTCCCATGGTTCTGGCCTCGGGCTTTAAACGCAGGCGGAGTTCATTTTTACCCGCGGCAAAATCAGAACGTATCTGGATTACTCCTTCAAAGCTGTGCAGCTTTTCCTGTACCCTGTCGGCTGCCGCCAGGATATCGGTCATATTATGGCCCTGCAGCCAGATTTCGATTTCAGCCCCGCCCGGACCGGCGGACAACCCTTCAAAGGTCAGTGCCCGGGTTCCGGCAATGGAACCGATCTCCCGTTCCCATTCCACCAGCAGATCGTTGGAATGAATACCCCGTTTTTCCGATTCCAGCAGGATAAACTGAACCGAGCCCAGGTTCGGCCCCTTTCGCCCCATCTTGTCGCTGAGTGTCTGACCGACCAGGGTAAGCCGCTTCCTGATCATTGGTTCACCGGACTTTGTCGGCAGCCGGTCCGCCACCCGGAGAAAACCCTGTTCGATCCTCTGCAGCGCCTGTTCAGTTACATCCGGAGGGGTTCCTTCCGGAAATTCCACTGTGGAGGTAATAACAAACCCGTCAATTTTCGGAAAAACCTGGAACTTGACCAGTCCTCCCTTCACAAGACCGAAAGTAAGCAGCAATGTCGTTACGGCAATGGCCAGGGAAACATAGCGCCAGTTGAGAACCCGATCAAGAAAAGGCATGTATCGGTACTCGACAAAGCGTTCCAGTCCTTTCTGCATGAACTGCTGGCAACGGGACAACAGACGGCTGAACGGATTTCCAGGAGGCTGTTTGCGGTTCAGATCCGGCAGGTGACTGAGATGGGCAGGCAACAGCAACAGACACTCCACAAGAGAAATCATCAGGCAGGAGATGACCACCGTAGGCAGGATGGCAATGAACTTGCCCATGATCCCGCCCACGTTGGCAAGGGGTATAAAAGCCACCACCGTGGTGATAACTGCGGCCACAACCGGCATTGCCACCTCGCTGACTCCTTCCACTGCCGCCTTGAGCGGAGGTTTCCCGTTTTTCCTGTGTACGTAGATAGATTCGCCCACCACGATTGCATCGTCCACCACGATGCCCAGTACCATGATAAAACCAAACAGGGAGACCATGTTAATGGTTTCACCCATGGTCCAGAGAATAAACAGGGACCCGGCCAGGGAAATGGGGATTCCCATTCCGCCCCAGAAGGAGAGACGCAGATCCATAAACAGCCAGAGCAGGAAAAAAACCAGCCCCATTCCCAGGATGCCGTTACGGGAGAGCAGATTGATCCTGGCCCGCAACGCCTCGGTATTGTCATAAAAATCTGACAAGCAGATGCCCGGGGGCAACTGCTGCTGTTTGGTGCGCAGATAATCTGAAACAGTATTGGATATATGCAGCGCGTCTTCTTCCGTGGTCTTAAAGACCATGACAAATACGGCAGGCATACCGTCAATGACGGCATTGATGGGATCCTCTGTAAATCCATCCCGAATGGTTGCCAGCCGGCCCAGGGTGATAAGCTCCCCGCCCGGACCTGCCAGCACAACCACATCGGCAAGCTCTTCACCGGTATACTTTCGGCCCACGGTACGCACCCGGATCTCTTCGCCCCTGGTGCGGATGGTTCCACCGTGCAGGTTGATGCTGGACTCTCGAATGGCCCTGGCCACCTGGTCAAAAGTTATGGAATAACGGCGCAGCTGCTCCTCTGAAACCTCCACCGAAATCTCATAATCCCGGGCCCCGAAGACCTCAACCTGCGAAATGCCGGGCAGCAGACGGACTTCATCCCTGATTCTGTCTGCAAACACTTTAAGCTGTTTTTCCGAGAGATCACCGGATAGAGCCAGCAACATCACCGAATCTCTGAGCATGACCTCGGTAACCACCGGTTTTTCGGCATCTACGGGAAAGGTGGAAATGGAATCAATCTTGGATTTAATATCATCAAGCACTTTGCTGACATCATAGCCATCCTGGATTTCGACGGTGGCCGAACCAATGTTTTCAGATGATGTCGTTGTGTACTGCTTGATGCCCTCAATTGCCTCCAGAGCCTCCTCAATCTTCAGAACAATCCCCTCTTCCACCTCTTCGGGATCAGCGCCGGGATAGGTCACCTGAATGGAAATCATGTCCAGGGAAAACTGGGGAAAACTCTCCCGCAGCATGGAGCCCAGAGCCAGTACACCACCCATGAAAATCATAACCAGGACGATGTTGGCAAAGACCGTATTTGCAGCAAAAGCTGCAAGAATTTTTTTCATCGACCGGGGTCTCCAGCCTCTTCAATGCGGACCAGTGTGTTCTCCAGCGGGTTTTCCAGCCGTGTTATGATAACGGTTTCACCCTCTCGCAGCCCTCCTGTAACAAGGGCTTTATTGTCCTGCACACGTGCCACCTCCACTTTCCGGGTGTGCAGGCGGCTGTCCTGGACCACATGGACGTTCCCCTCATAAGTGACGGCCTGCCCGGGCAGAATAAACACCTTTTCCAGGGAACGCCCGACGATATCAACCCGGCAGAACATCCCCTGAACCAGGGGAAAGGGTGTACTGTTCCGCGGTTCCAGCCGGACTGCCACGACCAGAGTCCTGGTTGTGGAGTCAAAACGAACCACCCGGTCAAGTCTGCCCTCGCCATGTACATCTTTTCTCTCTGTCCAGGTAACCGTACAGCCGGTTTTTTCGGGCAGACCAAACCAGGTACTATCTTCCACAGGAGGTCTGAAACGCAGCCAGTTGACGGCATCACGGCTGTCCAGAGACACCTCTATCTCCAGATCTGCATCATCAACCATGGTGAGCAGTTTCCGGCCCGGCGTAACATATTCATTCACTTCCATATTCAGCTCGGTTATCCGGCCGGTAAAAGGCGCCCGAATGACACAACGTTCAAGATGCAGCCTGGCCAGCTCCAGGGCATGCTGCACCTGGACACGCTGATTAACGATCCCGTTTACCGACCGCTCGGCCTTTTCCACTGTGGACAGGGTGCCGACCCTGTTTTTTCTGTACAGTTCACTTACCCGGGCAAACTCCCTGCGGGCAAGTGCAAGATCACGTGACAGACTCTGCAGACGTGCCTGTGCTGTTTCAAGCTCCAGTTGGAAATCCCGCTCATTGATCGTACACAAGACCTCCCCTTTCCTGATCACCGCCCCCACCTCCAGATCTCGATGCTGCGAGGTGATCCGGCCGGTAACTTCCGCGGACAGAGGTACCATGGTCCGTGACCTGATTTCTCCATATCCGGAAACAAGTACCGGTACCTGTTCTGATCGGACCTGCACCACCTGCACCAGCAGAGGCCGCTCTTTTTCTTCGACCAGCAGAGGCGGTTTTTTCATTTTCTTCAAAACAAAAAAACCGCAAAAACCTGTGCCAAGGATCAGCAGGCAGAGAAAAATACGCAAAAAAACCGATGGGGACGCTTTCTGTTTCATACAACTTTTACCGGCTAATGATGGTTTCGGAATCAGTTCAACTGTTGAGTCTTGCCATCCAGTCCGGAACGATATTCTTTGAGATAAATCTCAGACAGGGTGAGGAATCCGGTGGCGATCAGGGGACCGTAGATAATACCCAGGGCTCCAAACATGGCCATACCGCCGACAATGGCCAGAAAAACCAGCAGGGTATGCATTTTGACGTGACTGCCGACGAATTTTGGTTTGAGTATGTACTCCACGGTAAAGGACAGAACTACGTAAAAAAACAGTGTGAAAATCGCCTGGCCGGTAGCACCGTTCAAGAGCAGAATGGCCGCCGTGGGCACCAGGACCAGGCCGATACCGAAGATGGGCAGAAAGGCTAGTATGGACATGACAGCGCCCCAGAGAAAGGGAGAATTGATGCCCAGCAGGGTAAAGAACAGGCCGCCCATAATCCCCTGGAACAGACCGCTGATACCGTTACCGACCAGGATAACACCTGATATCTCCATGAACTTACTCATCAGCAGAGAGTCCTGGTCATCAGGCAGGGGTGACAGGCGGGTGTAAAACCGAATCAATCCGTCCATCTCGATAAGCAGAAAAAAGATCACCAGAATCAGAAAGCAGAACTGGAGCATGAAGCTCATGATGTTTGCTGCCCAGGCAGATGCCTGATTATAAATAAACAGACCGGCCATCTTGGTCATGTCTGAAACCATGGAGGTGATATCCGTGGGCTCAAAATTAATTCCAAACCCGATCAGTACCTCTTGTGCCTCCCTCACCAATGTATTATTCTGAACAAATTGCTGGAGTTTCAGGATCAGGTTGCTGCCCTTGCCCAGCTGATACATGTTCAGCGCCTCGGTGGATAATGCCCCTATGCAGATGGTCAGCGGCACAAAGACAATAAGAATAATGAGGATGCAGGTAAGGATGGATGCCATCCCGGCCGAAACCCATCTGCGCATCCAGTTATAGATGGGACGGAAAATTCCTGCCAGCAGAAAGGCTAAAACCAGCAGCTGCCAGAACGGCCACAGTACCCAGCCCAGCAGCAGGATGGACACCAGGAAGACAACGGAAAAATACCTGGCCTGAATCGGGTTGAGAGTGGGCCCGTTATTCTCTGTGCGGGCAACCTGTCCGGTAGTTTCTGTGTTCGGCTTGGGTTGGGTTGGCTGCATGTTGACGATCCGTTTTTTGAAAAACAATAGAATGCAGAACCATTGTACCCCCTCTTACGAAAAAATTAAATCGTAACAGTTCACCGGGGAGAAAATATTGCCCGGACCAGCCCCTGGAAAATTGGCTGCGTTCAGAGGAGAACAGAACTCTCACGGTCAACCGATTTACAGAACAGGAAGAAAGATGGTGAAAAATGAGCTTGATGTCAGCCTGAGAAAGGCAGAGACCCTGAAGGAAAAGCCGGATCAGGACAACCTGGGATTCGGACAGTATTTCACTGATCATATGTTTGTTATGAAATGGAACCGGGAACGGGGCTGGCATGATGCCGAGATTGCCCCTTACGGCGATTTTCATCTTGACCCGGCTGCCATGGTTTTTCACTATGGGCAGGCGATTTTTGAGGGCCTCAAGGCCTACAGGGGTCATGACGGTTCCATCCTGATGTTCCGTCCCAAGGATAACCTGGAACGGCTCAACAAATCTGCAGTCCGGATGTGCATGCCGCGAATACCGGTAGACAAAATTCTGCAGGCAATGAAGGCACTGGTCTATCTTGATCGGGACTGGATTCCGGACAAAGAGGGTGCGGCCCTGTACCTGCGGCCCACCATGGTGGCCACCGAACCTGCCCTGGGACTCAGACCCTCGGATGAATACCTGTTTTTTATCATAAAGAGCCCGGTGGGAGCTTACTATTCGGAAGGATTCAACCCTACCCGGATCTATGTTGAAGATACCTATGTACGGGCCGTTCCCGGCGGAGTGGGCGAGGCCAAAACAGCCGGCAACTATGCCGCTTCAGTCAAGGCACTCACCGAGGCCCAGCACAAGGGCTACACTCAGGTATTATGGCTGGATGCCCTTGAACACAGGTACATTGAAGAGGTCGGTACCTCCAACATCTTTTTTGTCATCAATGAAGAACTGATTACCCCCCCGCTTGGAGGCACCATTCTGGCCGGAATCACCCGTGACTCTGTTCTGCAGCTTGCCCGCGACTGGGGTATTGCTGTAAATGAGCGACGCATTACCATTGACGAAGTGGCGGCAGCAAAAGAAGAAGGAACCCTGAACGAAGCATTCGGTGCCGGTACGGCAGCTGTAATTTCACCCGTTGGCGAGCTTTGCTACAGGGATAAATCCATCATGATTAATAATGGCGAAACCGGCGAGCTTTCCCAGCGTCTTTTTGACACCATCCAGGCCCTGCAGCGTGGTATGATACCGGATCCGCATAACTGGCTGGTGCGAGTGGCATAAAATTTTCATAATTTTTTCTGTTTAAAACTTTCCATTTTTATTTCAAATAATTGGAGGTGAAAATTTTTTTCACCTCCATCCCTTGATTTTTCAAAATCCATCCCTATTGTTTTGGCCATCCTGATGACAGGAACTCTATTTTGTCCGGAAAGGGTAGGAATGAGCCGGGTACCGGACACCAACTTTTTTTTCGGCTCAGATAGTCCATCAATCAAAAAAATACCGTAACAGGAGGAGTGTCCATGAAGATTCGTCCATTGAATGACCGTATACTGGTCAAGAGATTGGAAGAAGAGGAAAAAACCGCAGGCGGGATCATTATTCCGGACTCTGCCAAAGAGAAACCGGCCGAAGGCGAAGTTGTCGCTGTTGGTCCCGGTAAGATGAATGATGCCGGAGAGCGGGCTGCCATGGATGTTAAAGTCGGTGACCGTGTACTGTTTTCCAAATATGGCGGCACTGATGTGAAATATGATGGTGAGGATTATCTCATCATGCGTGAAGACGATATTCTTGGCGTTATTGAGGGATGATCATAACTCTCGGATGCCAATTGATTTAAGCAAACAAGGAGAAAAGATATGTCTGCAAAAGAATTAAAATACGGCGGCAAGGCTCGTGAGGCCATGCTGACCGGTGTCAATACCCTGTCCAATGCTGTCAAGGTTACCCTGGGTCCAAAAGGACGGAACGTTCTGATCGAGAAATCATTCGGCGCACCGGTTATCACCAAGGATGGCGTGACTGTAGCCAAAGAGATCGAGCTGAAAGACAAGTTTGAGAACATGGGTGCCCAGATGGTAAAAGAGGTTGCATCCAAGACCTCCGACGTTGCCGGTGACGGTACCACCACGGCCACTGTTCTGGCCCAGTCCATCTACACCGAAGGCTCCAAGCTGGTTGCTGCCGGTCACAATCCCATGGAAGTAAAACGCGGTATTGATGCCAGTGTAGCAGCTGTTGTTGCTGAAATTGCCGCCATTGCCACTCCGACCAAGGAGCAGAAGGAAATCGCCCAGGTCGGAACCATTTCCGCCAACAACGACGAAACCATCGGCAACATCATTGCCGAGGCCATGGACAAGGTCGGCAAAGAAGGCGTTATCACCGTTGAAGAAGCAAAATCCATGGATACCTCCCTGGATGTTGTTGAGGGTATGCAGTTTGACCGCGGGTATCTCTCTCCCTACTTTGTGACCGATGCCGAGCGCATGGAGGTCAACATGGAGGATCCGCTGATCCTCATCAACGAGAAAAAGATATCCAACATGAAAGATCTGCTTCCCATTCTGGAATCTGTTGCCAAAATGGGTAAGCCGCTGTTCATCATTGCCGAAGATGTTGACGGTGAAGCACTGGCAACCCTGGTTGTCAACAAGCTGCGCGGCACTCTGAATGTTGCAGCAGTCAAGGCACCGGGCTTTGGTGATCGCCGCAAGGCAATGCTTGAAGATATTGCCATCCTCACCGGCGGCCAGGTTATCACCGAGGACCTGGGTATCAAGCTGGAAAACGTCACAGTGAACGATCTTGGCACAGCCAAGCGCGTTGTGGTTGACAAAGACAACACCACTCTTATTGATGGAGCCGGTGATAAAGACAAGCTGGCTGCACGCGTCAAGCAGATACGCACCCAGGCTGAGGACTCTACCTCTGATTATGATCGCGAGAAACTGCAGGAACGTCTGGCCAAGCTGATCGGCGGTGTGGCCGTAATCAATGTCGGCGCTGCCACCGAGGTCGAGATGAAGGAGAAAAAGGCCCGTGTAGAAGATGCTCTGAACGCTACCCGCGCGGCCGTTGAAGAGGGCGTTGTCCCCGGTGGCGGTGTTGCTTACCTGCGCTGCCTCAAGGCACTGGATGAGCTGGAGCTCCCGGATGAGCAGGAGCTGGGTGCCAATATCATCCGGAGAGCCCTGGAAGAGCCGGCACGTCAAATTGCAGCAAATGCAGGCCGTGAAGGTTCAGTGATTGTTGATCATATCAAAGGTCTGGAAGGACCCAACGGTTTCAATGCAGGAACTGAAGAGTATGAGGACCTGATTGCCGCCGGAGTTATTGATCCGGCCAAGGTAACCCGTTTTGCTCTGCAGAATGCGGCATCTGTTGCCGGCATGCTGCTGACCACCGAGTGCATGATCGCAGATGAGCCGGAAGATGAGTCGGCTACCGGAGCCATGGGTGGCGGTATGCCTCCTGGCGGCATGGGCGGCATGGGTGGAATGGGCGGTATGATGTAAGGCTGTAACACCTGACCAGGAGTAATAAACTCTATAATCCCTGCCTGGCACTTTTCCCGGGCAGGGATTTTTTTCTTGAGGCAGTCTTGAAACTGACTGTTGAGTTGTGAGATATGGTCTTTTTCAGAGAATTATCCGGCAAGATTGTTTTCCGCAGGTTTTCCTGTTGACAAACCGAAGGAAATCTTGAATAGTAGCACGGTTTAAACGAACAGTTTTGCCCGATTGGCGATGTAGCTCAGCTGGTTAGAGCGCACGGCTCATATCCGTGGTGTCCGGGGTTCAAGTCCCTGCATCGCCACCATAGTTATCATAACCCGTGTATAGTCTATTGATTATACACGGGTTATTTTATGCCGCCCCTTATTGGTGGCTATGCGAAATCGGACTGGCGCAACGAGTGGCGCAATCCTGGCGCAATCGCCTGCCCCCCTCTGGCTCAATGTACCTCACAACCGAGAGGACAGAGCCATGCACACACCATCCTACCTGCTGAAAAATTCCTTTGGTATTTATCACCTCCGCCTTGTCGTTCCCAAGCATCTACGGCATACTGTCGGCAAACGTGAAATCAAGAAGACCCTGCGGACAGGGAACCGCCGTGAGGCCTTGAGGAAGGCCCGACGGCTGGCAACCCAATATCAAGACTGGTTTGATGACATGACCAACTTTAACGACATCCTGAACAATCCACTGAACAAACAGTTAAAGTTTGACACCATCACGACCAATCTTGACGGCACCGTAACCGCCACAGGTGCTGAACTTGACCAAGATAACATTGAAGCAGATACCGCCGCCCTACAGCAAATCCTCAATAAACCAACAACACCTCAGTCCAGCATCACCCTGCAGGAACTTATAAACGAGTACCTGGAGGCCATGAAAGAGGAATGCAATACCAAAACCCTTGCAGGATATACAGCTCACTTGGCGACCTTTCTGGAGATACTGGGCGACGTTCCCCTGCACACCATCACCCGGAAACGGGCCAGGGAATCGGTCAAGATACTGAAACAGCTGCCACCGAACCGAAACAAATCCAAACCATACCGTGACCTGTCCATTACGGCCATCATCCAACTGAAATCTGAAAAGGTGATGTCAGTAACCACGGTCAGGCTGTATGTGGAACGAATCACGGCCCTGTTTGATTTTGCCATCAAGGAGCAGCATACTGAATACAATCCATTCTCCGGCCTGAAACCGAAAAAGAAAACCCGGCCGGATCAGGAGCGTAAACAGTTTACTTCCTCAGATCTTGCGGCCCTGTTCAGCCCTAAACATTTCCAACCGGAACCCGGCAAACCGTCGAGATCTTGGATACCGATAATCGCCGTATATACCGGCATGAGGCTTGAAGAGATCTGCCAACTACGAACACAGGACATACAGTATCCAGACGGCATCCCCTGCTTTGACATCAATGACTACGGAAACAAGAAGCTCAAGAACAAGACTGCTGTCCGTACCATTCCCATACATTCCAACCTTATCAAACTCGGGTTCATTAACTTTGCCAGCAAACAGCAGGGCAGGTTATTCCCTGACCTGACCAAGGCCAACGGCAAACGCGGCCACCACTTCAGCAAATGGTTCAGGCGGTACCGGGAACAGTGTGGAGTCACGGAACCCGGCAAAACCTTCCACAGTTTCCGCCATACCGTGGCCACGCAGTTTAAGCAGGCAGGCATTGACGTGACCATGGCGGCCGCCATCCTGGGGCATACGGTAAACGGTGAAACGTATGGCCGGTACGGTAAAGAGTACCGGCCGGAGCAGTTACAGGAAGTAATCGAGGTGATTGATTACGGCAACGCGGTACCGTGAATAGACAGAAAACCGCGTACAATTTTCATGCTTGTACGCGGTTTTTCATCTCAATTATCATTAA
>CAZKBZ010000045.1:17964-21575 GCA_964551175.1 uncultured Desulfobulbus sp. | reverse complement strand
ACCTCATTTTCTGATGCTGTCAAGCATCCTTGAAACCACCTCGTCTACACTCAACCCTGATGAATCTATCACAATCGCATCCTCCGCCTTACACAGCGGTGCTATTGTCCGTTCCTGATCATCCTTATCGCGTCTGATAATCTGGGCCAGGAGTTCATCGTCATCCACCTGCTGTCCCTGTTGCCGCAGCTGCTCCGCCCTGCGCCGGGCCCGTTCTTCCGGGGCCGCATCAAGGTAGAACTTCCAGAGTGCATCCGGGAAAACAACCGTGCCGGTGTCCCTGCCCTCGGCAACAAGGTTTCCGCTTTTTCCCATCTCCTGCTGCATGGCTGTCAACTTTGTCCGTACCGGCAGCAGGGCAGATACCTTTGAGGCCAGCATACCCATTTCAGGGGTACGAATGGCCTCGCTGATATCTTTGCCTCCAAGCAGGACGCGCACATCATCTTTCGGCCGTGCTGGTGGCAGCAATTGGATCTGGAGAGTATCAAGGCAGGCAGTGACTTCAGCTTCGTTTTCCAGATCTACACCTGCCTGCTTGCAGGCATAGGCAACTGCGCGGTACATGGCCCCGGTGTCCAGGTAGGTATATCCCAGTTTTGCCGCCAGCCTGCGGCTGACTGTGGACTTGCCACCCCCGGACGGACCGTCAATGGTCACAACCTGCAGACCGCTGCCGGAACCTGCCGTCTTCTCAGACATAGGAAAGCTCCTGCAGGCACTCTTTGAGTGCGTGAATGAACCGCTTGTTTTCAGCCTCCGTGCCTATGGTGATTCGAATGAAATCAGGGTAGCCATAAGCCTTCATGGAACGAACAATTACCCCCCTGTGCAGCATGGCCTCGTACAGAACAGTGGCATCCCCCTGCACATCGACAAGAAAAAAATTGGTGTGGGACGGATAAGGTCTGCAGCCCAGGGCCCGGACCTGTCCGCTTAACCAGCGCAACCCCTCCCTGGTGCCATTCAGGGTGTTATTATAATGATCGTGATCAGTTAAGGCAGCGAGGGCACCAACCTGGGCGGGAAGGTTGATGTTGAACGGCTGCCTGACCCGGTGCAGCAGGGAAGCGATATCAGCATGCATGATGCCGAAGCCGACCCGCAGACCGGCAAGACCAAAGGCCTTGGAAAAAGTACGCAGGGCGACCACGGCCGGAATATTTTCAGGTGTGCGGATCAAAGTCTGCACATCAATGCGTTCAGAGGGATCGACAAAGTCAACATACGCCTCATCAAGCACCACTATAACGGTTTCAGGCAGCGTTGTTAAAAAATCAGCAAAACGCTCTTTGCTGATCAGGGTGGCGCAGGGGTTGTTGGGATTATCCAGGAAAATCAACCTGGTTCTGTCTGTCACAGCCACGGCTATTTCATCCAGGTCATGTTCCATGTCTCGAAGTTCAATGACGATATTCCTGCCGCCACGTACCTGGACAAATTTCTGGTACATGAGAAAGGAAGGATGACTGGTGATCACCTCATCGCCGGCCTGGACAAAGGCCTTGACCAGAAACTCGATCACCTCGTTGGAACCATTGCCGAGCACGATCTCATCCGGAGAGACACCTGTCCATTCCGCCAGGGCCCGGGTCAGGTAATAACTTGAGCCGTCAGGGTAGCGGTGCAGGCCGCTTAACGCCTTCTGAATCGCCGCAACGGCCAGGGGCGACGGTCCCCAGGGATTTTCATTGGAGGCCAGTTTAATGGACTCGGTTATGCCGTATTCACGCTCCAGCTCATCCTGAGGCTTGCCCGGAGGATAAGGAATAATGGCTGAAATATTTTCAGGAGGATTCAGTTTCATGGGTATTGGGGGAGGAATCAGGTATTGATACGTTCTTATAGTTCCGGCAGCTTTCCCTTAATCCCGGCACGCTGCTCCAGGTTCCAGGCCGCACGGAACAGGATTTCCTCGTTGAAATGGGCTGCCTGCATCTGAATGCCTATGGGCAGATCGCCTGAGGAAAAACCGCATGGAACGGAAATACCGGGAATGCCGGCCAGGTTTGCCGATATGGTCAGGATGTCTGATAAATACAGGGACAGGGGATCATCCCCCTTGTCGCCGATCTTCCAGGCCGGCGTCGGTGTAACCGGTGAAACCACCAGGTCACAGTCACTGAAGACGGTTTTAAAGTCATCCATGATCAGGGTCCGCACCTGTGAGGCCTTTTTATAATAGGCATCATAGTAACCGGAAGACAGGGCATAGGTGCCGATCAGAATCCTCCGCTTGACTTCGTCACCAAAACCACGGGAACGACTCTCCTTGTACATCTCGATCAGGTTTTCCGCATCTTTATCCCTGTATCCGTAGCGGACACCATCGTATCTGGCCAGGTTTGAACTGGCCTCTGCCGGGGCGATCAGGTAATAAACAGCGACGCAGTACTGGGTGTGGGGCAGAGAGACATCAACAATTTCAGCACCTGCATCCCTGAGCATTTCGATACCACCACGCACGGCCCTGTCCACATCCGAATCAAGTCCTTCACCAAAATACTCACGCGGTATGCCGACCCGAATTCCCTGCATTCCATTCTGCAGGGCTGTGGTGTAATCGGGCACTGCACGGTTGATGGATGTGGAGTCACGTCTGTCGTGGCCGGCAATGACATTCATCATCAGTGCACAGTCCGACACGTCCCTGGTCAGGGGGCCGACCTGATCCAGGGAGGAGGCAAAGGCCACCAGGCCGTAACGGGACACCCGCCCGTAGGTCGGCTTCATGCCGACCACCCCGCAGAGCGATGCGGGCTGGCGGATAGAACCTCCGGTATCCGATCCCAGAGAGGCCAGGCATTCTCCTGCCGCCACGGATACTGCGGAACCACCGCTGGAACCACCGGCAATATATCCCGGCTTCCACGGGTTTTCAGGTACCTGGTATGCACAGTTCTCACAGGTGGAACCCATGGCAAACTCGTCCATGGCCACCTTGCCCAGCACGACGGAGTCTGCTGACGTAAGTTTCTCAATCACGGTCGCATCATAGGGCGGCATAAATCCTTCCAGGATCTTTGAACCGCAGGTCGTGGGCATGGTTGAGGTGCAGAGCACGTCTTTGACTGACAGGGGCAGGCCACAGAGCGGGCCGCCCTGCCCTGTTTTCAGTTTTCTGTCCGCCTGTTCGGCAGCAACCAAGGCCTGGTCTGCATGCAGACTCAGGTAAGCCTTCACTCTGCCCTCGACCTGCTCAATACGTTTCAGTACCGACTCGGTCAGGGCTACAGAGGTAATATCCCCCTTTGCCAGCTGCTGTTCTGCCTGTTGCAGGGTCAGTTTATATAATTCCATAGGGCTTCACGCCTGAGATCTGCTTAGTTGATGACTTTAGGAACGACAAAGGATTCATTGTTGTGAACCGGCCCGTTGGCCAGGGCTTTTTCCCTGGGCAGCGACCTGTGGACCTCGTCATCCCGAAAGGCATTGCACACATTCTGGGTATGGGTCGTCACCGCCACACCTGTAGTGTCCAGCTCGTCAAGCTTTGCCACGTAACTGAGGATGGTGTCCAGCTGACGGGTCATCTGTTCCACTTCTTCTCCAGCCAGTTCAAGCCGGGCAAGGCGGGCAACATTTTCCACCTCTTGTCTTGTAATCTTCAT
>CAZKBZ010000045.1:0-17864 GCA_964551175.1 uncultured Desulfobulbus sp. | reverse complement strand
GTTCAAGCCGGGCAAGGCGGGCAACATTTTCCACCTCTTGTCTTGTAATCTTCATAGGTTTTTCGTTTATGCTTCTGGTTCTGCTGTGCAGCAGTTTAACAGTTGTCACAGAGATGGTTGCTCAACCTTTTCTCTGTGCTGCAGCTCCGGAGACGTATTTCAAGGCAGCCTTCATAATTCCCAGTAATTTTTTGTTATCTGCAAAGCCTGATCAAGAGGCGCGCATTCCACGCCGGACTTCTCCAGGGCTGCTGCCTTTTCAGCCGACAGGTTGACAGGGTAGCCACAGTCAAGTTTCTCGCCACAGAGCTCTGCCAGCACGGCCAGGGCTCCATCCCGCATACCGGTCAGGTTATACCCTCCCTCCAGGGTTATCAACAGTTTGCCGTTACATACCTCTTCGGCGACCTCGACCATTTTTCTGGTCATCCAGCCAAAGCCGTCCGGAGTGACGCGCATGGCCCCCAGGGGATCACCATCATATATATCAAATCCACAGGAAATAAGGATCAATTCTGGTTTATACTGCCGGGCAACCGGTGCGACCAGTTCGTTATAGATACGGGCAAATTCCATGTCTCCCTGACCGCCCCGCAACGGCACGTTGACCGTATACCCCTCTCCATCTCCCCTGCCTGTTTCCATAAGAGCTCCGGTGCCGGGATAATAGGGATACTGGTGGCTGGAAAGGTACAGAACCCTGTCGGTGTCATAAAAGCTGTGCTGGGTGCCGTTCCCGTGGTGCAGGTCCCAGTCAATGATCATGATCCGTTTCATACCGTATTCCTGCATGGCCCAGCGGGCTGCAATGGCCACGTTGTTGAACAGACAGAACCCCATGGACTGATCTTTTTCCGCATGATGTCCCGGCGGTCGCACAGGACAGAAACAGTTATCAACCTCTCTCTGCTCTATCCTCGTGATACCGTCTATCAGAGCACCGACGGCCAGACAGGCCGCCTCGTAGGACCTGGCTGAGGTTCTGGTGTCAGCGTCCAGAAAGTCATGGTCTCGACCCTGGGTGTCGGCAACCCTTTTTATGAGGGTGTCTGAATGATTCAGCCTGATAATATCGTGTGATACAGGGTCAAAATTCGGATACACAAAATGATCACCCACAGTTTCCCTGTCAAGCTCGTTATAGATCACCCGCAGACGTTCCGACGATTCCGGGTGGTCATATCCGGGTTGATGCTCCAAAAAGAGATCATCCCGATACACTGCTGTCTTACGCATGGCGATTCCTCCCACAGTCATAAATTTGCTGTTCCGTTACCAGTAGATCCATGTACTGATCATGGGGCTCCATGGGAACCTTATCCACAAGCTGCAGCTCAAAGGCAACTCCCACCCGGGCAGCCTGTGGTGCGGATTCGGTGAGAAAACGATCGTAATACCCTCCTCCGTACCCAAGACGGCCCCCACCGGTATCAAAGACTGACCCTGGAATGAGAACCGTATCAATAGTTGCCGGATCAACGGTTGCCTGCGCGATGCGCTCTGCTTTCGGCTCCGGGATGTCGTAACAACCTGGTTCAAGCTGCGTGTCCGGATCAGTCAGCTGGACAGCCAGCAGACGTGACTCTTCAAGCAGAGTCACGGGAACGGAGATGGTTTTACCGGCTTTAATCAGCTGTCTGATAAAAGCCATGGTTTCAACTTCACTGCGAAAATCAACATAGATGAAAAGATGATCAGCAGTTGTCACAACCGGGTGGACTGTCAGCAGTGTCTGAATATTTCTGCTCTTCTCTTTTCTCAAGGCCGGATCCATCCGGTCCCTGGCCGCCAGTTTTGTTTTTCGAAGCCTGTTTCTCTCCACAACCGTTCCCCTGTAGTATATCTTACTTCCAAACTGGAATTGGTCACAGGTGCACACTGGTTCGGAAAAATCTTTGTTAACCGGCGTGCTTCTCTGATTCAAAAAGAGTCATACCATAACACTACTCATTTTTACCAAAAAAAATCGCGGCACCCTGAAATTCAGGATGCCGCGATGAATGTCAGCAATTTCTGCCGATCAACGATCACATGGGAACAAGCAACTTGTTGCTGTCTTCGTTCCAGGTGACGATCACGTACCAGAGCGCCATGATCAACCCTATCAGGATCAGGGTCGGACCATACCCCAGGGCATCGGGCAGATAAAGGTATTTACCTAAATAACCGGCCTGCTCAAGTCCTGTTACATCAATGGAATCTCCGGCAGCAATTGCTTCCCGGATCTCATCGACATCAGCACCGATAAGACCGAGCTTTGCCTGATTCATTAACCCGTTCAGGGCTGAGCCGCTGATTTCAAATTCCATGTTTTTAAACCACTTGACCATCATGGAGTTGGCAAGACCAAAAAATGGAACAACGATCCACAGCTTGATCTGTCCTTCACCAACGCGCCAGAGGGTACCGGAACCGCAACCGCCGGCCAGCATGGCACCGAGACCAAAAATAAAGCCGCCGACAACACCGCCCCAGCCAAAGGTTCCGCGGATATAATTTGCCGGTGCAAGAACCGGTTCTCCGCCACGGATGGGGACACCGTATTTCAACACTGCGGCTCCGATGGCCACGATAAAAATGGACAGGGCAACAGATTTTGCCAGGGTACAGTCACCGGTCATGTGCGGTTCCCGAAAACCCTGGACCATGCACCAGCGGCCACGCTGCATGGTATAGCCAAGGCCGGCGGCAATCAGCAGAATACCGGACAGGGAAGCAATATAATTCACATTGCCGTCACCACTGTAATTGGCATAGTAGTAGGCACCACCAATAAGAAGAACCAGGGCAACAACGCCGAAAACGCCCTGTACAGCCCTGGGGAATTCTACGGTCCAGGAACCTCCGGATCCCCAGGTGATGTACTCCATTTCCTTGTACAGAAGCCACAGCCCGAATACTACCCCCAGCACCAGGCCCAGCCACATTGCAAAACCGTTGGCGGCAAGGTTGCCAATGGCGTTGTAAAAGCCACCAACATTACAACCTCCGGCCAATGCAGAGCCGATCCCCATCAGAATACCGGCAATAACGGCTTTCACTACTTCCAGATACGGCGGAAAACGAAGGGCAAACTGTCCGCCCAGACAGGCGGAGAGAAAGGCACCGCCGACAAAGCCAAGACCTATTACCGAACCGGAACTGATCAGTGCCGACTTGGGCATGCTCTCAAAATAACCCACGCCATACAAAATCCAGTCACCCCAGTTGCGGATTGCACCAACAGCTCCCCAGGGACGCCACCAGGCCATGATCAGGATACTCAACAGAGCAACAATCACACCGGTTACGTTGGCGTTCCACTCGCTTTCGCAAAGGACCTTGTACAGCCCTTTAACCTTACCTCCCAAGCTCTCTTCACTCATACATTCCCCCTTCTTTCAGCTAACACTATTTTGACCGCCTGAAATTAGACAGCAGATCCACAAGATCCACATAAGAGGCCGTCGTTTTTTATATAAACCAGCCCTGCCGGTTGAAAAAACAGGAACGGTACAGGCTCTTTTTCAAATCACCCTTTACCTTCACACGCTGTTTTTGTCAAGGATGTTGAGTTGTTTCAAGGTGGTTCACTTGTTTTTTTTGTCAATTTTTGCATTAAATATCAAGATGTTGTGGTCATGGTTAATCTTGAATTGTCATTCATTTATAACTTGACATTAGCACTCCTATTCAGTATAAAAAACGTTGTTGCATTCTTTTTTCAACTGATGGTGGATAAAAGAGATTGCTCCATTTCAGTGAAAAAACAATCGAGTTTTCATAAACCCTTTTTTATTTATCTTACCAAGGTAGGAGGAACAAATGAGTGATGTAAAAACAGCCCCTGACGGACTGGATGTAGCTGCTGTACTGGATGCTAAGGGTCTGAGCTGCCCCATGCCTCTTCTGCGTACCAAGAAAGAGATCGGAAAAATTAATTCCGGTGAAATTCTCCAAATCGACGGTACCGATCCCGGTTCCCGTAATGACATTCCCGGCTGGTGTGAGCGTGCCGGCCACGAGTACCTGGGTGAGAAAGAGGAATCAGGTTATATGAGCTTTTTCGTTAAAAAAGGCTGATCCTGATTATTTGTTTTAAGTATTATGAGGGAGGACAAAGCCAATGGCTGCTGATCCGAATAAACTTGCTATTTTTGTAACCTCGCCCCAGAACATGACCCATATCGTTGGGCTGGCAGAGGCTGCTGTAAGGGCTGGAAAGAAACCCATGATTTTCTTTACCTACAAGTCCATCCACCTGACCAAGGACGCGCGTTTCAAGCCCCTTGCCGAGTTGTGTGGAGAAGAAAATATTGCCATCTGTGCCGACAGTTATACCTGTGAAGGGTATGATTCAGCCAATGATATTCCGGCTGGTTTGGTTGCCAACCAGATGAGAACCCAGGCATTCCACGGCGCTTTGATCGACGAATGCGGTAAGTACATCGTTTTATAAGGAGCTTGCAAAAATGGAATCTTTAAAAGTATATATCCTGATTGCCAATCGTTTTTATAACGATGGCATCCGTTCTGCTCTTGGTCTTGCCGTGGAGAATCATTATGGTTATCCGGTTATCATGAATGGTGAGTTCCCCAAGTTCAGTGAGTATATGTCCGAAAACATTGCCTGGATCGCCGATATGGAAGGCGAGGTGTTCAGCTGTGGTGCTGATGCTCCTGCTGACCTGCCCGAGGGAGTTGAAATAACCAACATTGATCTGCAGGCTCTTGGTGAGAGAATGCGTGAGGCTGATGTTATTATTCCCTATGGGCTGCTCAAGCAGACCAATGAACCACCACCGGCTTGCGCTGAATAGGACAAGGAGAATAGAAAAATGAAAATATTACAGGTATACCGTTCAGAGCCGAATGACGATGTCAAGACCCTGGTTGAGATACTCAACCGCGATCGCGATGCCGATGAGTTCAAGCTCTATGAAGAAAATCCCAACTATGATGAACTTGTTACCAAAATTTTTGATGCCGATAAAACCGTTTGCTGGTGGTAATCAATCTGATTATTGCTGAGTAAAGGTTCGTTCATTCAGCCCCTGGTTCTTCTCAGACCAGGGGCTTTTTTAATTAAGGCTACCTTTAAGGAAATCTTTACAGCATCCTCAACTCCTCAATAATCCGGTTGTGAAAAAATGGTCTGAACTTTTGTATGCCGGTGTTTTCCCTGGTCGGATGAACCCGGTTGGTCAGCAGTACCATAACCAGCTCTTTTTCCGGATCTATCCAGAAAGATGTACCCGCGTAGCCCAGATGACCTACACTTGCTGCAGAAATATACTCTCCTCCACTTGATCCCTGGACTGACGGACCGTCAAATCCCAGACACCAGGTCTTGCTGGTGTACTGTTTTCGCAGTCCCTGATCCAGCATTCCGCTCCAGGAAAAGGCTTTCCCCCTGTTCTGCCATTGGTCCAATATTGTTTCGCACAATCTCAACACGCCATGTATATTGCCGAACAAACCTGCATGACCGCTGACTCCGTTCATGAGCCAGCAGTGTTCATCGTGTACTTCCGCACGCATTGTTCTTCCCCTCCATGGACATTTCTCCGTGGCGGCAAACCTTTTCCGGTTAACCTTTTTTCCGGTTATGGGCAGATAAAATATATCCTCTGTAAGACCCAGGGGAATGGATACGAACTCCTGGAAAAGCTTTTGCAGTCCTTTTCCTGTGAGCAACTCAGCTATATAACCAAGCAGGATAAACCCCATGTCGCTGTATTGACAATCGGACCCCGGTTCATACTCAAGGGAGTCAACAAGGATTTTTTTGAGCAACAGCTTGTAATTTTCCTCACTTATCCTGGGAACAAAACTTTGATAATAGGGTTTATACCCGACAAACCCGGATGAGTGGCAGAGCAGCTGACGAACGGTAATGGACTTTTTTTTCTCCGATATTTCATAATCAAGGAGGGATTGAAGCCTGTCATCAAGGTTTACAGTTTTTTTTTCAATCAGACTGAACAGAATAAGGGTTGTGGATAATGCTTTACTGAGTGAAGCAAGATCAAAAAAAGTATTCTCTGTTATCTGTTCAGCCTGGCAGCCGATATCCATTATACCGGCTGTCGCGATAGCCCTCTTACGGGTTGATTCCGATCTCCAGGAAACTGCTGCAGCCGCCCCGGGAAAAACTTTTTTTTTTATTCCCTGGGCCAGTAGAGCTGTAAGACAGTTATCCATGTGATGGTCCTTACTTTTTTCCATCATTTCAAAATTTTATTTCTTTGAAATTTCAACCATTTTCGAGTAAATAAAATAGAATTATTTTTATAAATTTTTTCCTTTTTTCAACCCCATAGAACAACCCGGCTGAGTTTAGTAAACAAAAAAATATGCGTTGATAACCCTGTTAATAAGCTGTTGAAAGTTATCTTGATAACTTGTCAGTAACCCGATGTGTCTGGATGTCAACAATCCATCAAAAGGTTATCCATATACTTATCAATAAAATATTACTATAAAAATCAAATAATTATATTTTTTATTAACAAATTAACATAACTAACTATAACAACAATCTTTTATAAATAAAAAAGGAGTTATTATGGCGTTCCATTTTAACGTAGCCAGGGAAGATCTTCTTCGGGCCATTGGTGCTCAGCAGAATATTACAAGTAAAAAAGGTACGCTGGCTATTCTCTCCAATGTCCTTCTGGAAGTGAACAATGATCACCTTGTCTTCACCGGAACAGATCTTGAGATAGGCCTTAAACAGAAAGTGCCGGCTGAAGTTTTTGAACCGGGTATTTTGACCCTGCCGGCCAAGAAACTGTTTGAGATAGCCCGTGAATCAGGGTCAGCTGTTCTTTCCTTTAAGGAAGAGGATAAAAACTGGGTGGAGATAACAGCCGGTACAGGTATCTACAGACTTGCCGGTATGGTGAGTGAAGAGTTTCCCCAGTTTCCGGATTATGATGAAGAAAATATGGTTGAAATAGAGGCTGCTGTTATCATCGATCTGATAGATAAGACGGTCTTTTCCATTGCTCAGGATAAAGAAAACATGTACAGCCTTACTGCAGCACTGCTGCAGAAAAAGGAAGAAAACGGCAAGACCATGCTTCGTATGGTTTCATCCGATGGTCACCGGTTGAGTATAATGAGTAAGGAAACGGAAAGCGGCGCTCAGCTGCAACTGAACCCGGTAACCCTGATACCACGGCGGGGAATTCAGGAAATACGAAAATTTTCTGAAGATCTGGATACCTTCAAGATGGGAATTGAGAAAAAACAAGCTGTCTTGAAAAGTGAAGATTCCCTGTTGGTTATCCGTATCATGGAAGGAGAGTTTCCCAATTTTGAGAATCTGCTCAATGTCATATCCATGGACAATGTTATTGAAATTAACCGGGTTCTATTTCTGGAATCACTGAAACGAATAAATCTGTTTACTGAAGATATGTTTCATGCCGTCAGGCTTGAAATAAGCAATAATCAGCTGGTTCTCACCTCTCATAATGCGGATTTCGGATCAGCCAGGGATGAAATGGAAGTAACCTATTCAGGAGAACCCCTGTCCCTTGGTTTCAACTGCCGTTACTTTATTGAAGCTCTGCAGGTTATGGAAGCAGAAAAAGTTCAGGCCGCCATAAGCTCAGATGATAGTCCCTGTCTGATAACTTCGGAAGAGGATGAAGGTTTTTTAAGTATTATCATGCCCATGAAACTATGATGAAAAAAAATCAACAAAGACAGATAGATTAACATGTTATCATGTTAAAGGTTTATTGCAACTGAGCCAGTTCATTATTTACGAGCTTGATAAAAGCATTTTTTTTGGCCATATCTTCTTTCAGCTGGTTGTTGACCTCCTTTGTAACCTCTTTTCTGGCGGAAACAAGACGATGAATATAACCGGTAAGACTTTCAACTGTTCCTGCCAGGGGTATGTATTCGACCTTAGGGTTTTTGATTTTCCCGGTTACCGAAAAGGTGTAATCAAACAGACTTCTGCTTTTACCGGTAAGAACATAACCCAGGTAGGGAATTGAACTGAACATTTTATTAAAGGTATCAAAAGGGGCCAGTTTCACCTTCATATGAAGAGTATCATCAACCATATCAATTTTACCTTCGCTGAAAATATCAAATGCGGAAGCATCCATAACCAGTGAATCTGTTGTGAACACACCCTGATTGAGATCAAATCTACCCTGAATCAGATTAAACTTGTAATTGTCCTTCCACTCCAGAATATCTTTTTTGCTGACTATATTTTCCAGGCTGATAAGTTCCATTATTTTTATAAAAGTAGAGGATGATTTAATGGTACCATCCTTTACCTCAACATAAATTGGTCCTTTTGCAGTTTCAAAAACAGTTTTATCCGACGATGATACGATTGCTTTCAATTTTCCTTTCATATCAAGGGAACCGGTAAGAGTATCATTCTCAAAACCCATTATGGCCAGCATGGTATCAACTGGTTTTCCCTGTATTGTAAAATAAGTTTGATAGGTTACCTCATTATTGTCAAGAGAACCGGTGAGCCAGATAAAGTCGTTATCCAACTGAAGCAACGCTTTTGAAATTATTATTTTATCTGCTGTAAAGTAGCATTGTACAAGCAGGGGAGAAAAAATCAGATTTCTGTATCGCATGTGCCCCGCCTTAGCAACAAGGTGTATTTTTCCGATGGGCAGTTTTTCCGATAAAATTGTTTTTCCTTCCATAAACATACTGGAGCTTGTGGTGAGATCAAGATAGTCACCGTAAAGCCGAACAGTACCATTCCAGATATTGGTGTAGTCCAGGTCAGCCTGGAAGGTCAGCGGGTATTCAGGGTTGAAGTCAGCCAGCCTGATATCGCTGCCTTTAAGAGTTATTGAGCCCTGGTTGAGAGAGGCCTTAACATTCAGGTTCTGTACTGTTATTTCCGGATAAGGAAATGATCCCTGCCAACCTGTAAGATTCAGAATACCAGTAAGAGAGGACCAGGGGGATTCCAGTAAAATTTCAGTTGCTTTAAGTTCAGTATGCAAAATACCACTTAACCACCTGGCCTGTCCTGGAAAAAGGACATCCAGGGATTGAACAGGAAAATCAGTTGCTTTAACTTTAAGGTTTTTGATAGTCGGCTGCGTTTTCCGGTCCAAAGTGTACACACCTGAAGCCTGGAGCAGGCCATCTTTCGTGTGCAGACTGAGCTCGGATATATTGAGTTTCTTACCGTTGTATGTACCGTTGTATTGAGCTGTTATTATTTGATTATGCTCAATGTGCTGTTTACAGAGAGCATTACTGTCATCAAATACAGACTTTGCAATATTCAGGCTGCCGTTTGCCGAAACAGTATTCTTTTCCAGGGTAACAGTTGTTTTCAGCGGCAGGGTGGCAATGCAGGGTGCCAGTGTGGAGATTGCTGTATAATGGGACAGCTTTTTCCTGAGTTCCTTCAAATCGGCATTGACATTGAGTTTAAATTCACGATCCCAGTCAATGCCGGACATGTTCAACACCCCGTTGAAGCTCGATTTTCCGAGTACCCCCTTACCCTTGACGACACTTTTGTGAGGAAAATCCAGGGTAAAATCGGCTGATTTCATCCTGAGGGGTACAATAAAGTTGTCAAGAGTCATTTCCAGAGATCCAATTGTTCCTTTTCCGCCCAGAGACTTTAGAATTACATCATCTGCAGAAATATCCATGTTCAGGGTAAGGTTTCCTTCTGCCTGGCCGGAGAGAGAGGAAACCGGGCTGAGAATCTGCTGCATCTCCACACCTGTAAGCCCTGCTTTAACCAGTATGTTCAGCCAGCTAAGAGAAAATGAACCCTGAACATCCGTGCTTAAGGTCAACGTGGAATCATATAATCCGCTGATGGAAAGATTTCCTCTGGTTACTGTTGATTCTCCGGATTCACCGCTCAGTTCCTCTATTTTCAGAACGTCTCCATCCATGGAAAGCTGTGCACTGTGTACTCTGGCAAGCGGTTTATGATCATTGTAAAAGGTATCTACATTGTTCAAAACACCGGCCCATGATAAACAGTGTGCATGTTCCGGTTCATTCATGTTTCCAATTTCAGTAAATGTACCGGCAAGAACAAAATCAGTTATCCGGGCCGTACCATTTTCCAGCCTGGGAAAAATCGTGTGGGTGGTCCAATCGTTGATAAGTGGATCGGGCAGCAGCTTTTTCAGGGTGGCAAGCTCCATTTCGTCCGAGTTCAGACGTAATTTCACGTATGGATTAGTAAAGTCCGTATAGTCGAGAATAAACGAACTCTGCAGCTTAAAGGTATCAGCCTGCAGGGTTAACAACGGAAAACCGACAGTTCTCTTCTGAAGGCTTCCCTGCAGGTCAAGAGAGCAGTGCGGGAGCTGGTATTTTTTTTCCTGATGGCGTGTTTTATCCTCAGAAGTCCAGCCAACAGTCATTGCAAGATTGTTGATATGAACGTTTCCCTGAAGAGAAATGGAGCTCCCGCTGCTACCCAGCACACCTGAGAAATCAGCAGTCCCGCCGGAAAAAAAGAAATCAGGTGATGGGGAAATTATGTTCAGCGGAATGGAAGAAGCCTGTACCTCAAAGTCATAGGAAAAACAACTCTCTGACTGGTTTCTGCATTTTCCCCTGATGCTGAGAGGGATAACAGATTTTCTGTAGAGAATATTTGTCCGCAACGTTAGAACCGCGGACGGATCATCCGGATTGGTCTGAATATTCAGTTTTGAGAGAGTGGTGGAGGAAAGAACAAGGGTAGCATCAGTAACAGTTATCCGGGCCCTGTTTCCCAATAATTTTTTAAGAAGAGAGTTGAACTCATCACTCCAGTTGAGATCTGCTGCAGAGGTGGAAATAGTCGATGCAGATTGTGGGTTATAGTTGATAAAGGGTGAGTCAGCCAGAAGGGTGTGCGGAAAAAATGAACCTGTTAACAGTTCGCGATAACTGACCTGCATTGTCAGGTCCGGAAGAGAAAAATTGAGAGAGTTGTTCAGCAGTGTTCCTTTCAGTTTGTTGCTGCTGATATTCAAACCTCTGGTGTCCAGGGCAACAGTAATTTTTTCTGTCTGTATATTTCCATGCAGAGACGAGGCCAGCTGATGCAGCAGATAATTTCTCACCTCTTCATTTTTCAGGCAATAATTGAGGGCAGGAATCGTTGCAGCGAGGAAAAGACAGGCAAGCAGAAGGCTGAACAGAGAAATCTTAAAAAAATTTTTCAAGGAAAAAAATACCTGGAATGTATTTGGAACTGGAGGTTTTCCTGGTGTTATAATGCGCAAATGGTATCGAGAATGGATATGAAAGTAAACAAGAAAGAGTATATTCTCTGTGCGCACGTGGTTACATGATCAAAAATATCAGCAGCACCAAGATTAATATATTTATTCAAGCATGTTATGCTCTTGTTATTTTGAGATGAACCCGCAGAATATTCAGAAAAAAATTTCTTGATCACCAGCCCTGCCGGTAAATTTGTTTTTTCATGGAAAATCTACGCTATCTCGATAGAATTTCAAAAAAAATAACGCTTTTTATGCACACGCATGAAGTAAAATATGTTACAATGTGATCTGTTTTGTAAACAGTGAAAAATCAGAGCATAAATTCAATGTTCCGACCGGGTACGGAGAGTTGTTGTTTACCCGAAATTCCAACCTGAAAAACATATTTATGGGCACCTTGAAAAATTAGATATTTCGAAGTCTACGCTATCTGTTCGAGTTCAAGGAACAGCGGAAAATAAAAGCGCAGCATATTAGGCATATGTGAGCATTTTATTTTTCGCTGTGACACAGAAATCGGGCAAAATAGCAATGTTGCAAGGTGGCCTTATGTTGTTTTATCGGCAGGATAACTGTTTTGCATTTATTTGTTTATTTTTACGGAAGGTAGATACGTGAGCGAACAGAACAATTCGTCCTACGGGGCTGAACAGATCAAGGTCCTTGACGGGCTGGAGGCGGTACGCAAGCGCCCGGCCATGTATATCGGGAATACGGCTGAAGAAGGGTTGCATCATCTGATTTACGAGGTGGTGGATAACTCTATTGATGAGGCCCTGGCCGGTCACTGTGATCGGATCAGGGTAACCATCCTTGAAGATGGTTCGGTGTCGGTAGAGGATAATGGTCGGGGTATCCCGGTGGATAAGCATCCCACCGAGGATATGACCGCCCTGGAGCTGGTCATGACCACCCTGCACGCAGGTGGTAAATTTGATCACTCTTCCTACAAGGTTTCCGGCGGCCTGCACGGAGTTGGTGTCTCCGTGGTCAACGCACTGAGTACGGTTGCATCGGCTGAGATCAGGCGCAACGGCAAGGTGTACAGACAGACCTATGCCTTTGGCCAGAAAACCGGAGAGCTTGAGGTGATCGGTACAAGTGACCATACCGGCACCAAAATCGTATTCACTCCTGATCCCTCAATTTTCACTGAAACCACTTCATTTAAGTATGATATTGTCCGCAACCGGCTGCGGGAACTGGCTTTTTTGAACCGAGGCGTCCGTATTTATCTCAAGGATGAACGAAGCGGAGCAGAGGACAAGTTCCACTATAAAGGCGGGATAGTCTCCTATGTGGAGTATCTGAACCGTAAACGTACACCTATTCACCCGGAACCGATTTTTATTGAAGGGGAAAGGGACCAGGTGCAGGTGGAGATATCCCTGCAGTATTTTGACGGCTATTCCGAACGGCTGTTTTCCTATGTCAACAATATCAACACCCGGGAAGGCGGCACCCATGTTGCCGGTTTCAGGGCAGCCTTGACCAAGTGCATCAACAGATATGCAACAGATGATGTGGTGCCCAAAAATCTGAAGGAAAAAATGGGTGGTGACGATGTGCGGGAAGGATTGACAGCCGTTGTTTCCGTGCGGGTCCCCAACCCCCAGTTTGAAGGACAGACCAAGACCAAGCTGGGCAACTCCGAGGTGAAATCCATTGTCTCTTCCATCTGCAATGAAAAACTGGGTATTTACCTGGAACAGAATCCCCAGGTTGCCAAACGAATACTGAGCAAGGCGGTAGATGCGGCCCGGGCACGGGATGCAGCCAGGCGGGCACGGGAGCTGTCACGGAAAAAAGGCGGGCTGTCTGTAATGATGGCGGGAAAACTTGCCGAGTGTCAGTCCAAGGATCCTGCAAAACGAGAACTGTTCATTGTGGAGGGAGACTCTGCGGGAGGTTCAGCCAAGCAGGGCCGGGACCGTTCCGTGCAGGCTATCCTGCCCCTGCGCGGTAAGATTATGAACGTGGAAAAAGCCCGTTTCGATAAGATCCTGGGCTCCGAGGAGATCAAGCAGCTGATCGCCTCACTGGGTACCGGCATAGGACGGGAAGAGTTTGACGAGGAAAAACTGCGCTACCACAAGATCATCATCATGACTGATGCCGACGTAGACGGAGCCCATATCCGTACCTTGCTGCTGACCTTCTTTTATCGTCAGATGCTGCCCCTTGTTGAAAAGGGATACGTATACATCGGTCAACCACCGCTGTACAGACTGGGCCGGGGAAAAAAGGAGCAGTACTTCATCGACGACGATGCCTTAAACGACTATCTTTATGATCAGGCTTCCCGGTTCATCCGTATCCGCAGTGAGAACGGTGATGAGATCAGCGGTGACGCAATGGTCGACCTGTTGAGAAAGCTCACCTATTTTGAACGTATCAGCAGTTTCCTGGAGCGGATGAATATCCAGGAAAAGTTGACGGTTTTTCTGCTGAAAAACGAGGTTCACTCTGCAGACCAGTTTCAGGAAGAAGAGTTTCTGAAGCAGCTGGTGGAAAAAATGACAACCCTGGACCCCATTACCGGCAATATCCGTATCTGCCGCTGGCGGCCGAGCTGTTACGAAGTTGATGTTGCCTTCCGTGGCCAGGCGCACATGCGGACCACAGTGGGACCCAATATCCCGCTCATTCCCGAGTACAGACATGCGATAGAGCTGTACCCAGAAATACGCAACTACCTGGCCAGCAGTTTCACCATTATCAAGTTATCCTCAACCGGTCTGGAAAAGGACTTTCAGGCCGATAACTGGCACGATCTGATCAGGATGGTGCGTGAGGAAACCTTCAAGGGCAGCCATCTGCAGCGGTACAAGGGGCTTGGTGAAATGAATCCGGAACAACTCTGGGACACTACCATGAATCCTGAAAACAGGACCCTGCTCCAGGTGAAGATCGAAGATGCTGAAGCGGCCGACGACCTGTTTGTCACCCTGATGGGAGACAAGGTTGAGCCGCGGCGGGAGTTTATCCAGAACCACGCCCTGGAAGTATCTGAGCTGGACGTATAGTTAAAGACACGGAGAGCAGCTGGAAAAACAGTCTTTTGCATCCTTTTTCAAGGAGATATCAAGTGTTACCGTATAAACAAGGAAAATAACCAGGCATGACAACAGAAACAGAAAACAACCAGTTGGAACAGCCTTCCATCAGCATAGAAAAGGAACTGCGTAAATCCTACCTGGATTATGCCATGTCCGTTATCGTGGGCCGGGCCCTGCCTGATGTTCGTGACGGCCTGAAACCCGTGCACAGGCGCACCCTGTATGCCATGCGTGAACTGGGCACCACCTATAACAGGCCTTACGTCAAGTCGGCACGGATTGTCGGTGATGTTATCGGTAAGTATCATCCCCATGGTGATACCGCGGTTTACGACACCCTGGTCCGGATGGCTCAACCCTTTTCCCTGCGTTATCCCCTGGTTGACGGCCAGGGCAACTTCGGCTCCATGGACGGTGATGCTCCGGCGGCCATGCGTTACACCGAGGCGCGGATGACGCGGCTTGATCAGGAGCTGGTTGCCGACCTGGACAAGGAAACCGTAGATTTTATTCCAACCTATGATAACTCCATGGAGGAACCCTCGGTTCTTCCTTCCAAGGTACCTAATATCCTGATCAACGGATCCGAGGGAATCGCTGTCGGCATGGCCACCAAGATACCGCCCCATAACCTGGTTGAGGTCATGGATGGTTTGACGGCCCTGATCGACGATCCCAATATCACGGTACACCGGTTGATGGAGATCATAACCGGCCCGGATTTTCCAACGGGTGGCTTTATCCTGGGAAGAGCCGGAATCCGCGAGGCCTATGAGACCGGGCGCGGCGTGGTGGTCATGCGGGCCCGAACGCATGTGGAGCAGCGCAAAAAGGGTGGAGAATCAATCATTGTCACCGAGATTCCCTACCAGCAGAACAAGGCTACCCTGGTGGAAAAAATAGCCCTGCTGATGAAGGAAAAACGGATCACCTCCATTTCCGAAGTCCGTGACGAGTCAGACCGGCACGGTCTGCGCATCGTTATGGAGCTGAAGAAAGACGAGATAGCTGAGATCACCATCAACCAGTTGTACAAGATGACACCTTTGCAGAAGAGTTTCGGTATTATCCTGCTCTGCATTGTCAACAACAAACCGGAGGTCCTGAACCTTAAGGAGATCCTGGTTCATTTTATCGACCACCGCAGGACGGTTATTTACCGGCGCACCGCCTTTGAGCTGCGCAAGGCCGAGGAAAAAGCCCACCTGCTGGAAGGATTGAAAATAGCCATCTCCAACCTGGACGAGGTGGTGGAGCTGATCAAGGGTTCTGCAAATCCGGCCGAGGCCAAGGCGGGTCTTATCAGTCGTTTTGAGCTCTCGGAACTGCAGGCCCAGGTAATCCTGGACATGCGTCTGCAGCGCCTCACCGGTCTTGAGCGTGACAAGATCATCAAAGAGTACAATGAGATCATGGAACGAATAGCCTGGTTGAAGAAGGTGCTTGCTGATGACGGTATGGTCATGCAGATCGTGCGTGAGGAGTTTGAAGCCATTCGGGAACAGTACGGTGATGAACGGCGTACAGAGATCATTGACGCTCCGGATGAGATTCTGCCCGAAGATATGATCACCCCGGAGGAGATGGTGGTTACCGTCTCCCATGCCGGTTATATCAAGCGTAACCAGTTGTCCCTCTACCGTGCCCAGCGCCGCGGCGGCAAGGGGGTAAAGGGAATGACCACGGTGGAGGATGATTTTGTCACCAACCTGTACACGGCTTCCACCCTGGACACCTTTCTCTTTTTTACCAACAAGGCACGAGTGTTCTGGCGCAAGGTATACGAGCTGCCGCTGGCCGGACGCACGGCCCGGGGCAAGGCAATCGTCAACCTGCTGGAGCTGGCTGAAGGTGAAAAGATGGCTGCTATCCTGCCCATTGCCGACCTTGCGGGTGCCGATGAAAGCCAGACCATTCTTACGGTCACCAAGAAAGGAAGAGTCAAAAAAACCAGTATTGCCGAGTACAAGCGGCCCCTGCGCAAGGGAAAATATGGTTTGACCATTAAAGAGGACGATGAGATTCTCTGTGCAGCCATTACTTCCGGTGATGATGAGGTCTTTCTGGTGACCAGAAAAGGACTCTCCATCCATTTTCATGAATCCGACGTCAGGGTCATGGGGAGGCTGGCTGCCGGCGTCAAAGGCATCACTCTGGCCGAGGATGACGAGGTTGTGGGTGCTGTCGTGCTCAAGGGCGATGATTCCATCCTGACGGTCACGGAAAACGGCTACGGGAAGCGGACAGCAGTTGCCGATTACAGGCTGCAGAAACGGGGCGGCAAGGGCATCTTTGCTATCAAGACCAGTGAACGCAACGGCTTTGTAGTCGGTGCCCTGCAGGTGGAGGATGATGACCAGGTCATGCTGATTGCCGACTCCGGCAAGGTCATTCGCATGCCCATGGATACTGTCCGTATCATTGGCCGCAATACCCAGGGCGTGGGCCTGATCAACCTGAACGAAGATGAGAAGGTGGTCGGCATGTCCATGCTGGCCAGGGACAGCGAAGTTGATGAAGAGACTGACGGAGATGCGTCACCAGGTGAAGGAGATAAATAGAACAGCGGTTATCGGGGCCGGCAGCTGGGGAACCGCGCTGGCCAAACTGCTTGCAGATAAAGGGGAAAAGGTTGTACTCTGGGGCCATAACCAGGCACACATGGATGCGTTGCGGCGTGATCGGGAAAACAGAAAATACCTTCCCGGTGCAGCCCTGCCTGCAACACTGCTGGTCGTGGATAATCTCGACTGTGTGGCTGAATGTGACTGCGTGGTCATGGTCGTGCCGTCGCACGGATACAGGCAGGTTTTTTCCGCGCTTGTCCCCTGTCTGCAGCCGGGTGCAGTTCTCGTCTCAGCCGTTAAAGGTATTGAGATCGGCAGCCGTCAGACCATGAACCAGGTCATGGTGGCTGAGCTGGCAAAAGCCGACAAACAGGATACTATGTTCATGGGTGTGCTTACCGGACCGAGTTTTGCCGATGAGGTTGCCGCAGGTCAGCCTACAGCCATTACAGCCGGTTTTGCCGACCTTGATGCGGCAAGGGCTGTGCAGCATCTTTTTTCCACACCGCTGTTCAGGGTCTACACCTCCACGGATGTCATCGGCTTGGAAATATCCGCAGCCATGAAAAATGTCATTGCCATTGCAGCCGGTATTTCCGACGGTCTTGGCTATGGCCTGAATACCAGGGCTGCCCTTATCACCCGCGGCCTTGCGGAGATTACCCGGTTGGGGGTTAAGCTGGGTGCACATCCCCTCACCTTTTCCGGCCTTGGCGGCCTGGGCGACCTGGTGCTCACCTGTACCGGCAGCCTGAGTCGTAACCGAACCGTGGGGTTGAAACTTGGCGAGGGAAGAACCCTGGAGCAGGCCCTGGCCGAAATGACCATGGTGGCGGAAGGGGTCAAGACAACCAAGTCCTGCTATAATCTGGCTGCCTCTGCTGAGGTTGAAATGCCCATCCTGGAGCAGACTTACCAGATTTTATATGAAAACAAGGATTGCCGTGCAGCTGTTCAGGAGTTGTTTCAGCGCAGTCTGAAAGAGGAATTGACCGAGGAGA
>CAZKBZ010000044.1:0-21906 GCA_964551175.1 uncultured Desulfobulbus sp. | reverse complement strand
ACATAACAAGTAATTATATGGTTTCTCGATAACTACACCAAGCCAAAAAACACGATAACGTAAAATCAAGAAGTTATTGTTATTTTAGTCGAATAACATTACCTGACAACGTGATACCGGGAAACCGGATAACACTCCAGGTCCAGTTAAATGTGGAGCTGTTCTCTTTCAATAAAGAAAAATCAGGCCGAGACAGGTGCACTACGCGTTTGTCCAAGAGTATAACATTCGACTTTTTCAGGCTGAACTGCTGGTGCTGAATATTTACAGGCCACCTTGCAAAATTGTTATTTTGCAAGGTGGCCTGTAAATGATCATGGATACCGCATCTTCGCACTGGAGAACCGACGCATAGGTAGTCGTTTATAGCGGTGTTTCACTCCAGCTCAGCTAAGCGTAGACTCCAGACCTGCACCACCTGTGACCAAATACAAGTATCGTGATATGTAAGCGGATACAAATTCTTTGTATATTCAAGGATAGTTATGTGCCTCGTAATCAGATACGTCAGATACGTGGTAGGAATACCACCGAGTTGCATACCCTGTGAACAGTTAGGAATGCTTAACAAAAAATTACCTTCAGAATTCGCTACACATTACCCACAAAGCGGGATGAGAATAGCCTTCACCATGAGCAGTTAACTCTCTGGACAAATGCGTAATGGTCCCCCTATTAAGGGGGGGGGCTTGCAGGCTTAATCGTTGTACCTGAGAAATAAGTTGGAAGCTAATTCTTGGCAAGCAGTGCAAAATCAATAGCCTCTGAATAGTTGACCAGAGTATCCAGATCTACATTCTTTCCCTTCACGGTGATCATGAAACGGCCGGCAACCACGATATTGATTTCACCGTTTTGTCCCTTGTCATCATACTTGACAATAGCCCGCTGTCCCTTGATGGTCTTCAGGCTTCCACCGGAAGCACCGGCAAACATGGGATTGTTGAGCATCATCATGACCGACTGCAGCACAGGCGAGTCGGAAACAATTTCTATGGAAACTGAAGCACCACCTTTTTTATACTCACGGCTGACCGTTACCCCGCCACCAAAAACCGCTGTGCCGAGTGTCTGGGCACTGGCCGGATTTGCCTGCCATCCTGGCAGGGGCCCGGGCAGCAGATCTTTCATGCGCTCACTCTTTTTCTGACGTACCAGTTGAGAGGCATAATCCAGATTTGAAACAGCTCCCGCATAATCACCGCTTTTATACTGTTTTACAGCCTCATCAATGGTTGTCAGCACGTCATCCTTACCATCCACAGCTGTCGCCTGCAGTGGCAGGCAGCCTGCTGACAGCAGGATCATCACCAGTATTAGTCGAAATTTCATTCCATTTTCCCTGTGAAATACATCCAGTTGTATATGCTGCTGTGATACCAACATGGAATAATCATGTCAAGAGGATATCCCCTTTTGAAATATGTTCATGGCCCAATTTGAAAAAAAGAACTTCCAGTACTTGCGCCACTGGAAGCCTTGTGAAAAAACAGGTATGATGTTTTTTTCAGCATCAATATACAGCAACTGAAATTATCGTTATCACGTTTACTGCACAAACATGACATACAGGAAAAATGGCCAAAACAATTATAATTGACCATCTGAGTGGAAGCAGAATTCCGTTTCTGCGCGGTATTTTGACCCGTTCACTCCAGGACAGCGGTATGGAGTTTGAACAGGCCTATGAAATTGCATCTCTGATCCGCGAAAAATTAGGGGATAAAAAAGAAATATCCTCACTGACGCTTCGAGAAATGGTGGTCAAGCACCTTGAAAGAACAGGCCAGCATGAGGTGCTTGAACGCTATTCGGATCTCTCTATCCCGCCTGATCTTATTACAGTAACTGAGCATGACGGCTCAACTTCCCCCTTTTCTGAAAGTGATACCAGGCGTCACCTGGAAGCGTGCGGGCTGAGTTCCACGGAGTCCGGAGCCGTTATCAACAGTCTCTCCGACTCGTTGTTGAAGAAAGGAGAAGTCACAATATCAGTTGATCAGCTGGGCTACCGCATCTATCAGCTCTTGAAAAAGGAGTTTGGAGACTCTTACGCCCGGAATTATCTCGTCTGGAGAAATTTCATGGAAAGTGGCCGGCCCCTGCTGCTCCTGATCGGCGGTACCACCGGCTGCGGCAAAAGCACTGTTGCAACTGAGATTGCCCATAGCCTGGATATTGTCCGTACGCAGTCAACTGATATGCTCAGGGAAGTCATGCGGATTATGATTCCCAGACGACTGCTGCCTGTTCTTCATCAATCTTCCTTTACTGCCTGGCAGGCCCTGCCCCGTGCATCAACAGACGAAACAGTTCCATCGGAAGCAAATTTAATGACCGGCTATTTCAGCCAGTCGGAACTGCTTTCGGTCAGTACTGAAGCAGTGGTGAACCGCGCATTGCACGAACGGGTATCTCTTATCCTGGAAGGAATTCATATACACCCAAAGCTGTTGGATAGACTCCCCCGGAACACTGATGCTGCTGTGGTTATGGTGATGCTCGGCGTTCTCAAGCAGGGGCAGTTAAAAAAGCAGATACGTGGTCGCGGTGCCCTGATACCAAAGCGCAGGGCCAAGCGGTACCTGAAGTACTTTGATGATATCTGGCGAATCCAGTCAAATCTTCTTGCAGAGGCGGATAACTGCCAGGTTCCCATTGTCATCAACGACAGCAAGGAAAAGGTGCTGCGTGAGATAATGCGAATTATCGTGTCATCTCTTAAAAAAGATTTTGACTCCACCCCTGAAAGAGTTTTCAACCTTTGAACAGAAATGACTGAAAGTATTTGATGGATTATGTGAAAATAACGGTCTGGCTGTAACTCATTAACCGACAGCAGGATATATTTTAAAACAAATGACAGCAGAGAAAAATAAACCCTGGCACGGCCTTTTTTTTATTCTGGATGGATTAGGCGATCTTCCAGTTGCCGGTCTTTCCGGTAAAACACCTCTGGAGGCGGCAGATACACCGAATATGGACAAACTTGCCAGCTGTGGAATTTTCGGTATGATGAATCCTGTACTTCCAGGTGTACCGACGGATACTCATACGGGAATCGCTCTTCTGCTGGGAGTTCCCCCTGAATCCGTCTCCCGTCTTCGACGAGGGCCCCTGGAAGCAGCAGGTGCTGATGTCAACTTTGAAGCAGGAGATATTGCCGTACGCTGTAATTTTGCCACCCTGGAATCGTGCGGAGAGGAGTTGATCATCAGAGACCGGCGTGCCGGCAGAATCTCAGCTCCCGACACCACTGCATTGGCCGAAGTCTTGCACAATCTTGATCTTGGCGACGGCGTGACCGGTTCCCTGTTCCCCGCAACTCAGCACCGGGCTGTTCTCCGTCTCTCCGGTCCCGGAATCTCCGATGCCATCAGTGATTCTGATCCACGGCACGGGGACCCCATGTATCTGAGGAGTGTACAGCCTCTTCTCCCCCAGGATCCAGACAGCCGACGTACAGCGGCAGCCATGAATCGTTTTTCCCGGATTGCCTTTAAAAAGCTGTCCGGACATCCCCTTAATGCAAGGCGAGAAGCTCAGTCCAAACCGGAAGCCAACGGGATTATCTGCCGGGGGGCAGGTGCCGTTTCAGAACTGAAGACTGTTCTCCATGAACTGCATCTTAAAGTCGCCATTGTTACAGGAAGTTGTACGGTTGTCGGCCTTGGCAGGATACTTGGCTATCCGGTTTTCACTTCCCCCGGTTTTACCGCACTTGCAGATACCGATATCAGAGGTAAAATCTCAACCGCCCTGGGCCTGCTGCAGAATCACGACCTTGTATTTGTACATCTCAAGGCACCGGATATCTGCGCCCATGATTTTGATGCAGCAGGTAAAAAGAATTTTATTGAACGCTTTGACCGCGCCTTGTGTGATGTGCCAACTGAACAACTGGCCATTGGGCTGACTGCTGATCACACCACAGACAGCAACAGCGGAGAGCATACCAAGGATCCTGTTCCATCGCTGCTGTATACCCCTCCGGGAAAAGCATGCTCTGTCCGTCACCCTTTTGGAGAAGATACGTGCAGGCAGGGCCCCCTGGGAACTGTTTCGGCTGACCTGTTTCTGCAGACTTTTCTGGCCGGCATGGGATATTCGGTTCTCCATCCTGCAGCATACCTTGGATCATCTGAGAACTGATAAGGTTATACCACCTCTTCTTTCCTCCTGCATTCTCCATCTGCTCAAGGAAACAAAGTTGCCTGCATGATACAGCAGACAGCTCTTTTCCTTGAAACAGGCAACATTTTTCCGCCCCGCTGAAAACAGGAACAGATTTTTTCCTCTGACAATAAAAATACTATTGGATTAACAATCTATTAAGATTAGATTAGAAGTTAAGGGTGAATCATCACTGTTGCTCATATGGAGGAGATTGTGAAAGAGATTAAACTGTCTGTATTTTTGGCCTGCCTGCTTCTGCTTGTCTTTTTTGTTGTAGCGGCGCAGGGGAGCGGTAAAGTCATTCAAAACAAAGGCTCCGACACCCTGGTGAATGTTGCCCAGGCCTGGGCTGAGGAGTACCGGAAAGTAAATCCCGATATTTCCGTTGCAGTCACCGGCGGTGGATCGGGAACCGGTATTGCCGCCCTGATAAATGGAACGGTTGATATCGCCAATGCAAGCCGAAAGATCAAGCGAAAAGAAAAAAAACTGGCCAAAAAAAATGGTCAGAATCCCGTTGAACATATTGTAGGATATGATGCCCTTGCTGTCTTTCTCCATCATAACAATCCGTTGCAGGAAATAAGCCTTGACCAGTTGGCTGAAATTTACGGCGAAGGCGGCAAACTGACCAGATGGAGTCAGCTCGGCGTTGAGGTTCCCGGCTGTGCGGACCAGGAAATTATCAGGATAAGCCGTCAGAACAACTCCGGCACCTATGCCTATTTCCGAAAAGCAGTCCTGAAGCGAAAAGATTTCAAATCAGGATCGAGGGATATGCACGGCTCAAAAGATGTGGTTGATATAGTTGAAAAAACTCCATGTGCTATTGGCTACAGCGGTTTGGCCTATGCCACGGACCATGTCAAAATGGCCTGTATCGCTAAAAAGAAAGGAGAGAAATGTATCAATCCTTCAGTGGCAACGGCCAGCGACAACAGCTATCCCATTGCCCGACCTCTGTTGATGTATACCAACGGTGAACCACAGGGCGAAATCAAGAAATATCTTGACTGGATTCTCAGTGATGAGGGTCAGTGCATTATTTTGAAAAAGGGATATGCACCTGTCAGACCGGTTACCTGCAGGTAATCCGTCCTGTCTGTTGAACAATATTGCCAGTGCGTACCGGCAACTCTGTAGAATTGTAACGGCTGGAGAACAACTATGACCCATTATGAAGAACGGCTGGAACACGATATCATTGCAATTCAACAGAAAGTTGCCGACCAGGCCCTGAAGGTTGAAACCTCTGTAAAAAATGCTGTGCAAGCCCTTCTGACAGGGAATCGCAGCCTGTCCTACCAGACCATTATTGAAGATAACGTGGTGAACCGGACCAATGACGAGGTCAACCGGATGTGCTATGCATTCATTGCCCGTCACCTGCCAAGTGCCGGCCATTTGAGAAGAGTTTCTTCAATTCTGCACGTCTGTGTGGACCTGGAGAGAATCGGCGACCAGGCCGTGGCCATTTCTCGGGTGGCAGTCCAGCTGTCAAAACCGCTGGACGAAACAATGACTCGACATATCAAGAGGTTAACTGAAGAATCAACGCACATGCTGCACCAGGCGGTTACGGCCTTTAATGAAGACAATCTCGAACTGGCCAAGGCGACCATGGTGCTGGACTCCCAGGTAGATCATTCCTTTCTGAATGCCTACGAAGATCTCTCGGACGAGAAAAACAAGGAGACCTGGACCATCAGGGACCTGCTGGGACTCCTGTCGGTTTTTTATTCCCTGGAACGGGTCAGTGACCTTGCCAAGAATATTTGTGAAAAAACCGTTTTTTCCGTCTCCGGTGAAGGGAAGAAGAGAAAGCCTGTTTCTGTTCTTTTTTTAGAGGAATCCTGTAATTATCTCACTGTGATGGCTGAAGCTATCGGCAAGAAATCCTTTCCCCACACCGGTATTTTTTCCAGTGCATGCAAACAGCCTCTTGCAAACACTGATCCTGAATTTTCCCGTTTCATGACAGAGTATGGTTTTGATTTCAAGCCGGAAAAACAGACTGCCATTGAAATGCTGCCCCCACTTGATGAATTCACAGTCATTGTCAGCCTGCAGGGGCCAGTCGACTCCTACATTTCCGCCATTCCCTTTAATGTAATCGTTCTTGAATGGCAGGTCGGCCCACCGCTTTCAGAGATTCCGGAACAGGATAAACAGAAACAGTTCAGAAAGTCCTACCTGATGCTTTCCGAAAAAATTCATGATCTGCTGGAAACCATGCGCGGTAAGGAGGCAATCGGTGGAGCAGCATAGCGGTGTAGCAAAGCTGCGAAGTGATGACGACAGGCTGACCCTGGACTGGTATATCGATCGTGTCGTCCAACTGCTTGTCTTTGTGGCCGGTATCTCGGCCATCATTTTTATTATCGGGATTTTTGTCTTTATCACCAAGGAGGGTGTTGGTTTTATCAGCAAATCCCAGTATGAGATGACGGAGTCGGTTTTCAACATGCTTGAAGACCAGGGGATGGACGAAGCCCAGCTGGAGAACCTGGATGAGTTGGATGGACGGGCCTTTGCTACAGCTGATGAACTTCTGAGTGCTGTCGAGGGATTGATCGGGGTTGAAGCCACTGCTCCTTACAAAGAGATATTCCTGAACGACGCACACAATGAACCCTTTACATTCCGCCGATTTTTCGGCTCAACACGATGGGCACCAACCTCTGACCTCAAACCCACCTATGGTGCACTGGCTCTCATTGTCGGTACGGCCAGCGTCACCGGTCTTGCCATGCTCGTGGCCATACCCTTTTCCCTCGGCGCTGCCATTTATATCGGTGAATTTGCCACTGGAAGAAAACGGGAATACCTGAAGATCCTTGTTGAACTGCTGGCTGCTATTCCCTCGGTTGTCTGGGGATTCATCGGGCTGAGCATCATGAACCCGCTCATCATCAAACTGTTCAACGTGCCCATTGGTCTCAATGTTCTCAATGCCGGTTTAATTCTCGGTCTGATGGCAGCACCGATTATGACAACCATTGCCGAGGATGCCTTGAAAGCAGTTCCCGACCGCTACCGGGAAGCAGCCGAGGCCATGGGGGCCACCCGCTGGCAGGTTATTTATAAAGTCGTACTGCCGGCCGGAAAAAACGGGCTGGTAGCCGCAATTCTGCTCGGGGTCGGACGAGGATTCGGGGAAACAATGGCTGTGTTGATGGCTACCGGCCACTCGATCAATATCCCCACCAGTGTCTTTGATTCCGTGCGGGCGCTGACCGCCACCATTGCAGCTGAACTGGGTGAAACCGCTGTCGGTTCCGACCATTATCAGGCTCTGTTTACCTTGGGCATCTTTCTATTTCTGATTACCTTCCTGATCAACCTGACTGCCGACCTGGTGGTTCGCGGTATTCGCAAGGAGTAAAAGCTGCCATGTTTGAAGCAACTGAGATCAATATCAGAAACCGGAAAACCGAGAAGCTGTTCAAAATTCTTTTCCTGCTGATGACCGGATTACTGATCCTGCCGGTGGCACTCATCCTCATTATTCTGACCATTAAGGGAGGGTCCATAGTCTCCCTGGAATTTCTCTTCACCAATCCAACCGAAGGCATGACAGCTGGCGGAATTTTTCCGGCACTGGTCGGGACCATCTGGCTGGTCGCCGTAGCCCTGCTTTTTTCTGTTCCCCTGGGTGTTGCAGCAGCAATTTACTTAAGTGAGTATGCAAGGGACAACTGGTTTACCAGAGGGATCAACCTGGCAATCATCAACCTGGCAGGTGTTCCCTCCATCGTGCACGCCCTATTCGGTCTTGGTGCCTTTGTCCTCTTTTTCAAGTTCGGCACCAGCATTCTGGCGGCAAGCCTTACCCTTGGTATCATGACCCTGCCGGTGGTTATCGTCTCGACCAGGGAGTCACTGCAGGCCGTTCCCCAGGCCTTTCGTGAGGCCTGCTGGAACATGGGGGCAACGAGGTGGCAGACAATCCGCCGGGTCGTGCTCCCCAACTCCATCAGTGGTATCCTGACCGGTATCATCCTGGAAGTTTCACGAACAGCCGGCGAAACAGCTCCGATCATGTTCACTGGAGCTGCTTTTTTCCTGCCCCAGCTGCCGGATTCAGTCTTTGACCAGACCATGGCCATGTCGCTGCATCTTTTTGTCGTGGCGACCCAGGTGCCTGATGTGCCGGAGAACCTCCCCTATGGCGTGGCTTTCGTTCTGATTGCCATGGTGCTGGCAATGAATTCAATTTCCATTGCGTTCCGGGTCTACCTGCGAGGCAAGAAAAAATGGTAACATCTGAAGAAACGATGGCTTCGCATTCCCATGAAAAACTTCCCCTGAAACTGGAAGTCGATAATGTAACGATCAGCTACAGTGGACAGACAGCTCTTGCCGATGTCAACCTGCAGGTCCGTGATAACGAGATTTTCGGCATCATCGGGCCTGCCAACAGCGGCAAGACCTCTTTTCTCAAGGCCATTAACCGCATGGATGTATTCAATCCCGAAATGGAGGTAAAAGGCCGGATCCGGTTCAATGGCAGGGACATCAGAAAATGGCGTAATCTCTATTCGCTGCGCAGCCGTATAGGTGTAGTCTTTCCCCTGCCTGTCGGTCTCCCTCTGACCGTTTATGAAAATGTCGCTCTTGCCCCGAGACTGGCCGGGGTGAAACAGAAGCCGGATCTGGACATGATTGTTGAACGCTGCCTGGAGCGTGCCGCCCTGTGGGATGAGGTAAAGGATCGACTTGATTCCCTGGGAAGTCTGCTGTCCGGTGGACAACAGCAACGACTTACCATTGCACGTGCTCTGTCCCAGGAACCTGAGATGCTCATGCTGGATGAATTTTCCATTGCCGTGGATCCGGTGACAACCATGCGTATCGAAGATGTGCTCAAGGAGCTGAAAAAAGAAATGTCCATCATTCTGGTTACCAACCTGGTCCAGCAGGCACGCCGGCTGGCTGACCGGACAGCGTTCTTTCTTGACGGAGAAGTCGTGGAAATGGGTATTACCGAGGATCTTTTTACCGGCAAGGTGCAGGATAAGAGAACAAAGGATTACATTGAAGGCCGGTTCGGTTGACAACCTAATGTTTTTTATTGTGACCTGACCGTTTTTTTCATCTTGAGTGAACTATGACAGAGACTACAACACAAAAGGCCGTAAATGCCATTGAAACCATTAATCTCGACTTGTGGTACGGCACCTTTCAGGCCCTTGAAAAAGTCAATATCAGGATAAAAAACGGTATTATCACCAGCCTGATCGGGCCATCCGGCTGTGGTAAATCAACCCTGCTGCGCAGTATTAACCGTATTAACGAACGTTTGAGCTATGTCCGTGTTGAAGGGGAAGTAAAGGTGATGGACAGAAATGTCTATGCACCGGAAGTGGAGCTGGCCCAGCTCCGCAAGCAGGTTGGCATGGTTTTCCAGCGTCCCAATCCTTTGCCGATCTCCATTCGGGACAATATTATTTTTGGACACAGGATCCATACACCATCCGGCAAAAAGGTCTCAAGAAAAGATGAAGACGATATTGTAGAAGATTCCCTTCGTCAGGTGCTTCTCTGGGACCAGGTAAAGGATCACCTGAAACGGAAGGCCACCTCGCTTTCACTGGAGCAGCAGCAGAAACTGTGTATTGCCCGGTTGCTGCCGGTAAAGCCCAAGGTGCTGCTGATGGATGAACCCTGCTCAGCCCTTGATCCCAAGGGGACAGAGGCTGTGGAGGAGTTGATCTGGGACCTGCGGGGTCAGTACACCATTCTGATCGTTACCCATAATATGGCCCAGGCCCGCCGGGCCAGTGATGAATGTGCTTTCATGCTCATGGGCAAACTTATTGAACATGACACAACTGACCAGATCTTTGTCACACCAGCCAATAAGAAAACCGCCGATTACATAGAAGGACGCTATGGGTAATAAGTGATCCTGCTTTTTCCTGGTATACCACGCGCATATACAGAGAAGATCAATTGTAAAACCCTTGATACAGCTCTGCGTCTTTTGCATGAACATTTTTCTTAACAGCCACAAGACCACAATCTTCACTTTGTCGGGGAGGTAGAAAATGCAGATTTTAAAAATTGATCACTTGGGAATAGCTGTAAACAGTATTGAGGATGGAAAAAGCTTCTGGTCCGATGTTCTTGGTCTTAGCTTTGAGGGAGCTGAAACCGTTGAGGCTCAGAAGGTGACCACAGCCTTTTTCCCGGTCGGCGAAAGTGAAGTTGAGCTTCTTGAATCCACCTCCCCGGATGGACCGGTAGCCAGGTTCATTGAAAAAAGAGGCCAGGGATTTCAACACGTCGCCTTCCGGGTTGCCGACATCGAGGAGGCACTCAAGGAGCTGAAGGAAAAAGGAATACAGCTCATTGACCAGGAACCGCGAATCGGTGCAGGTGGAGCGAAAATTGCCTTTTTACACCCCAAGGCAACCGGCGGCGTACTCGTGGAACTCTGTGAGAGATCATAGCTTTTTCATTTCCCTTGCAGGAAACATTACTTTTCATGAGGAAAACAAATGACTGAGCACCCCAAGTTACAGCAATGGAAAGAACTCGCCACAAAACAGATGAAAGGAAAACCGGTTGACACCCTCAACTGGATGACCCCGGAAGGAATAGAGGTTAAACCGCTTTACACGGCTGAAGACCTTGAAAATCTGGATTCCAACACCCTTCCCGGAATGGCACCCTATGTGCGTGGCCCCATGGCGACCATGTATGCCGGCAGACCCTGGACCATCAGGCAGTATGCCGGTTTCTCCACTGCCAGGGAATCAAATGATTTTTATCATAAGGCTCTGGCGGCAGGCCAGAAAGGTCTCTCCGTGGCCTTTGATCTTGCAACCCATCGCGGCTACGATTCCGATCATCCCAGGGTTTCGGGAGATATAGGCAAGGCAGGAGTGGCCATTGATTCTGTTGAGGATATGAAAATCCTTTTTGACGGGATCCCGCTGGACAAGATGTCTGTTTCCATGACCATGAACGGTGCCGTCATTCCAATCCTGGCCGGCTATATTGTCGCCGCCGAGGAGCAGGGCGTCAGTCATGAGCAGTTGTCCGGAACCATTCAAAACGATATCCTGAAAGAATACCTGACCCGGAATACCTATATTTACCCCCCTGAACCATCCATGAGAATTATCTCGGATATCATGTCCTTCTGCTCGCAAAACATGCCCAGATACAACACCATCAGTATCAGCGGCTACCACATGATGGAGGCCGGGGCCAACAGCGTGCTGCAGACCGCATTTACCCTTGCCGACGGTGTTGAGTATGTGAAAGCTGCCCTGAAAAGCGGTATGGATGTTGATGCCTTTGCCCCGAGGCTCTCCTTTTTCTTCGGCATCGGCATGAACTTTTTCATGGACATTGCCATGCTCCGGGCAGCCAGATTCCTCTGGCACCGGTTGATGAGCCAGTTCAATCCAAAAAATCCCAGGTCGTCCATGCTGCGGACCCATTGCCAGACTTCCGGCTGGAGTCTTACGGAGCAAGACCCGTATAACAATATAATCCGGACCACCCTGGAGGCGATGACCGCTGTTCTGGGCGGCACCCAGTCCCTGCATACCAACTCTTTTGATGAAGCCGTCGGCCTGCCCACGGATTTTTCTGCCCGCATTGCAAGAAACACTCAGATCATCATCCAGGAAGAATCCCAGATCTGCCATGTAATTGATCCATTGGGGGGCTCCTATTATATTGAATCACTGACCAACTCCATCATCAATGAAGCGCAGAAAATCATAGATGAGATTGACGAGCTCGGCGGCATGGCCAGGGCCATAGAATCGGGTATGCCCAAGATGCGGATAGAGGAATCAGCAGCCCGCAAACAGGCCCGTATTGATCAGGGGTTAGACGTTATTGTCGGGGTAAACAAATATAAACTTGCTGATGAAAAGATCGACTTTGAAGTCCGGGAAGTGCCTTCATCGGTCCGGGATGAGCAGATTGCCAGACTGAAAGAGATCAGGGCTACAAGAGATAATGAAGCGGTCAATAAAGCCCTGGCTGATCTTACTGCCGCCGCCCGCAACGGAGGCAACCTCCTTGAAGCAGCCCTGCCCGCCGTCCGGGCCCGGGCAACCGTTGGAGAAATTTCTGATGCCATGGAAGAGGTTTTTGGCAGGTTCGTTGCAACAACCAGATGTATATCCGGTGCCTACTCTTCAGAATACAGCGGCAACAATGATGTTATTGAAGCCCTGAAAAAGAGAACCGCCGCTTTTCTGGAAAAACAGGGACGACGCCCGCGCATGCTGGTCACCAAAATGGGCCAGGATGGTCATGACCGCGGCTTCAAGGTGGTGGCCAGTGCGTATGCGGATATTGGTTTTGATGTCGATATCAGTCCCATGTTCCAGACACCGGAAGAGGCAGCGAAAATGGCCATTGAAAATGATGTGCATGTTGTCGGGGCTTCCAGCCTGGCAGCCGGCCATAAAGACCTCATTCCTACCCTGGTGGATGAACTGAGAAAAATCGGCGGTGAAGATATTATCGTCGTTGCCGGTGGCGTCATTCCTCCAGGAGATTACGATTTTCTCTTTCAGGCAGGTGTACAGGCTGTATTCGGACCCGGCACTCCCATTACCGACTCAGCCGACAAAACCATGGGTCTGCTTGAAGAAAAATATTTGTAATCCTATCATAACTGCGTCGGAAAACAGAAGCTGCAGGCGGCTGGAAAGCTTTTCCAACGGTCTGCAGCCTTGTAACAACCTGAAGGCTATCTTTCTTCTACAACCATTATCCTTTCAATGCTCAGAGATCCGCAGGAATACGTAAAAGGTGTACTCAACCAGGATCGTCTGCTGCTGGCAAGAACCATCACCCTTGTTGAATCCACACTTCCTGACCATCAGGAACTTGCCAGAACCATTGTAAACCAGCTGCTGCCATACACGGGAAAAAGTGTTCGGCTGGGCATTACCGGAGTACCGGGAGCAGGAAAGAGTACCTTTATCGAGAGCTTTGGCACCATGTTGACGGAAATGGGTCACAGGGTTGCGGTGCTTGCCATTGATCCAAGCAGCTCCCGAAGCGGAGGCTCGATTTTAGGTGATAAAACCCGAATGGAAAAACTTGCTGTCCATGACAATGCATTTATCCGGCCTTCGCCTTCCGGCGGTACTCTTGGAGGAGTTGGAAGAAAAACCCGTGAAACAATGCTTATCTGCGAAGCTGCCGGCTATGATGTGGTCATAATTGAAACAGTGGGAGTCGGTCAGTCGGAAACCACTGTCGCCTCGATGGTGGATTTTTTTCTTGTCCTGATGATTGCCGGAGCAGGGGATGAGCTGCAGGGGATGAAAAAAGGAGTGCTGGAGGTTGCCGACGCCATAGTCATCAATAAAGCGGATGGCGACAATATCATTGCTGCTGACAGAGCCCGCAAGGAATACCAGGCAGCCCTGCACATGCTCATGCCGACCAGTTCTGTCTGGTCGCCTCCGGTACTTACCTGCAGCTCTACCATGCACACAGGAATTGACAAAATATGGGAAACCATTCTCGATCACAAGGCTAAAATGACTGATGGTGGGGAAATGGCTGTGAAGAGAAAAAAGCAGGCCCTGGACTGGATGTCTTTTCTGCTGGAAGAAGGTCTGCGCCAGTGGTTTTACACCAGTCCCCAAGTGAAACAAACATTACCGCCGCTGCGGAAAAAAGTGGCTGACGGTCTGATATCCCCCACAGCAGCGGCTGAGGATCTGCTGGCTTTTCTCAATAACAACAGAAGGTAATCCAGACTGCTATCTGTACCAGCTGGAATAATGAATATAGTTAGTGGCAATTCTTTCTATCTCACCGGAAATGAGCTCTGCTGAGATATCTTTTATCTTCCTGGCAGGAGTCCCTGCATAGATACTGTTACCCACCACACGGGTGCCCTGGGTGACCACAGCCCCTGCAGCAATAATGGTATTACTCTCAACAACACAATCATCCATCACAATCGAACCCATGCCGATGAGTACATTGTCGCAAACTGTACAGCCGTGAACTATAGCATTGTGACCGATAGAAACGCAGTTACCAATAGTTGTGGGTGATTTCTGATACGTTCCGTGAACAACTGCACCATCCTGAACATTCACCTTGTTCCCCATTCTGATATAGTGAACATCCCCGCGGATCACAGCATTAAACCAGATGCTGCACTGATCCCCCATCTCCACTTCTCCAACAATAACGGCATTGTCGGCAATGAAACAATCCTTACCAATTCTTGGTTTATGACCTTTGATTTCCCGTATCAGCATATCATTTCAACTGTTTTCAGGAGGCGCAGACAAAAAAGGCGTGAAGATCCAGCAATCATTTTGAAGGATTTCCACGCCTGATTTTTTTCAGGTTTACAGTTATCCGATCACGCAGAGAACCGCACCCTTTGTCACACTGTCACCACTCGCAAATTTGATACTCTTGACAACACCATCCGCCGGAGCAGGAAGAGAATTTTCCATTTTCATGGCTTCCAGTACAACTACCGGATCGCCCTTTTTGACGCTCTCACCCTCACCTTTCAGAAATTTGACTATCATGCCGGGCATGGGAGCCAACAGAAGAGTGCCGTCAGTATCCCCTGCCGCTTCGGGTTCAGGTGCTTTCGGAGTTGGAGCGGCAGGAGCCGCCGGGGGGACTGCAGGCTTAGCAGAGGCTGCAGCCGAAGGTGCGGCCGGAGCTGCCGGTTGAGATGCGGCCACCGGCGGAGTCGAGAATACCGGAAAATCTCCGGTCGGATCGACTTCAACCTTGAAATATTCATTATCCACAAAAACATTGAAGGTCCGCAAAGCTGCAGATTTATCAGGTTCATCACTCTTGCGTTCAATCAGCTCACCAGCCAGCGCTTTCTTGATCAGCTCATCCCGTTTTTTTACATCTTCCAGGGTGATCGGCTTCACACTGTCCGGAACTTCCGACTTTCCATATTTCCATTCAAGAAATTTTTTACCAGTGACCGGAAACTGGGCATACAGGATCAGGTCATCCATATCAACGGCAAGATCTCCGATCTCTTTCTTAGCCTTTTCAAGTTCCGGTTCCAGTACCTCAGCCGGACGACAGGTAATAGGCTCCTCCCCGCGGGGATAGCCCTTTAATGCCTTTTTCTGCAGTTCCTTGTTGATCGGGACCGCCGTCTTGCCGTATAACCCATAGCAGAGATCCTTTACCTGTCCTGTAATCATGGTATATCGTTCACCTTCCGTATCGTGCAGTACATTATTTACCGTCTGAACTCCGACAATCTGACTGGTGGGGGTAACCAGAGGAATCTGACCAAGATCCTTACGCACGCGCGGCAGTTCCTTGTATACTTCATCAATCTTGTCCAGGGCATCCATCTCGCGAAGCTGGTTCACAAGATTTGAAAGCATTCCACCCGGTGTCTGATGCAGCAGTACGTTGATATCGATGATCGAAACCTTTGAGTCATCAAGCAGATGCTTGTACTTGGGCATGATTTCTTTTTCGAGAATCTCATTAATCGCTGCCAGCTTTCTGATATCAAAACCGGTATCTCGATTTGTGCCCAACAGGGCCATGACAAGGGGTTCAACAGCCGCATGGGAGGTCCGATAGGCATAGGGAGTCATGCAGGTGTCGACAATATCCACTCCAGCCTCAATTGCCTTGAGATGCGTCATCGGCGACATGCCCGAGGTAAAATGGCTGTGCAGATGAATGGGAACCTTGACAGCCTCCTTCAATGCCTTGATCAGCGCGTAGGCGTCATAGGGTGCCATGAGACCTGCCATGTCTTTTATACAGACTGAATCAGCACCCATGGACTCCAGTGATTTTGCACGGTCAACAAAGTAATCAAGATTATAGACATCACCCCCAAGCCGGGGCTCGGTCAGTGTATAACAGATACAGCCCTGGAAATGTTTACCGCATTTTTTAATCTGCTCAACAACGGTTTCAAAATTCCGATAATCATTTAAAGCATCAAAGGTCCTGAAGATATCCATGCCGTTTTCAGCAGCCCGCTCCACAAAAGCATAGGCCAGGTCATCGGCATAGTTTCTGTAGCCCACCAGGTTCTGAGCACGCAGCAGCATTGAGAATGGCGTTTTTTTGATATAGCGTTTCAAGGTGCGCAGACGCTCCCAGGGGTCCTCGTTTAAAAACCGGTGCATGGTGTCAAACGTTGCACCACCCCAGGTCTCAATAGCCCAGAACCCGATTTCATCCATCATCTCGGCTACCGGAATCATGTCTTCCGTACGGCCACGGGTTGCAAACAGAGACTGATGGCCGTCCCGGAGCGATAAATCCATAACTTTAACAGGATTTTTCGCTTCAGGACGATCTGCGGAATAATCCATTGGGGTCATCTTCACTTGATCACTCATCCTATATCTCCTCTATGTATTACCTGATCGTTAACTGAACCATTAAAGGGTACCTAAAATCAAATACGGCGAAAGGTTCTCAATTCCGTCAATCGGCGCATCGTCATCATCTCCTGACGACCACTATGCCCCCATTGAGTCAGCTCTGCAATTTCCTGACCTATCAGTCCGCCTTTCTGCTCAGCCACCAGCGCCTGTTCCTGTTCCAGATAGAGACCGACAGCGCTCAGTGCAGCAGCTATTTTTTTTTCCTTTTCTGCCATTAACTCACCTATTCGTTTGAGTACAACTTCAGTTGAGCCCATTTTCATCCATATGCCGACCCGCACCGCAATACCAGGTCGGAAAAAAATCTACCACTGCTGAACAATAACAGTCCGGTAGCTTACCCCTCAATCAGCTGCCACCGGAAAAATACCGTTCAGGTATTCAGAATAAACTATGTGCTGTAGATTGCATACTCCGTATCCTGTCCCAGCAGTCTGTCAATGACAACCTGAATTTCTTCTCTTTTGGGATCATTCACCCATCTGTTCCAGTCCTCGATTGAACGCCAGGTGCTGATCACCAGGGTTTCATCCGTCTTATCCATCCGGTTAAGCGTTTCCCCGGAAATATATCCGGGCTGCTCCAGGGTGAGTGCCCTGAGTTTTTTAAGAAGTGCTGTCAGTTCAGCTGTATTCTCACTTGTAACCTTTCTGCGTATCAATATTTTCACAGCCATTGCTTTCTCCCTGGTAAACTGAATGATCCGGTAGTTTATATGAAAACGGCGGGCAGCTCAGACCTTGCCATGTCGGAGTGAGATATTTTCATTCTTGACCCAAGGCTGACGAACCTGATCCAGCCATGCTGGTTACAACGGAATATTGCCATGTTTCTTCATGGGATTTGTATCGCGCTTGTTTCGCAGCAACTTCAAGGCACTGATTATTCTGATGCGGGTCCGTGACGGTTTGATGATATCGTCAATATACCCCCGCTGGGCTGCTATATAGGGATTGGCGACCTTATCCTGATATTCCTTTTCTTTCTCAGCCAGAAAGGCTTCAGGGTCATCTGTTTTTTTCGCAGCTCTTGCGTAAAGCACTTCAACAGCTCCCTTGGCTCCCATAACGGCAATCTCACCACTGGGCCATGAGTAATTGATGTCACCACGCAAATGCTTGGATGACATAACACAAAATGCTCCTCCATAGCCCTTGCGGATTATTACAGTCACCTTGGGAATAGTCGCCTCGGCAAAGGCATAAAGAATTTTCGCGCCGTTTCTGATCACACCGCCATGTTCCTGGGCTGTGCCGGGCAGAAAACCGGGCACATCGACAAAGGTGACAACCGGAATATTAAAACAGTCACAGAACCGCACAAATCTGGCACCCTTCACCGATGCATCAATGTCAAGAACCCCGGACAGGTATGCGGGTTGATTGGCGACGATGCCGACACTCATCCCGTTGTAACGGGCAAAGCCGACAATCAGGTTCGGTGCAAAATTTTCTTTTATCTCAAAAAAATCGCCGTTATCTACCGTAAGCAGGATAACCTCTTTCATGTCATAGGCTGCATTGGTGTTCTCCGGCAGTATGCTGTTCAGCTCTATTGACAGACGGTCGGCCGGATCTGAACATTCAACAACTGGAGGATTTTCCATGTTGTTCTGGGGCAGAAAAGAGAGCAGCCTGCGAATAAAGGCAATGGCATCTTCCCCGGAAGCAGCCGGATAGTCGGCCGTACCGCTTTTGCTCGCATGCATGGCAGCACCACCAAGTTCTTCGACCGTTACGTCTTCATGGGTAATTGCCTTGACCACCTTGGGTCCGGTAAGAAACATGTAGGATTTTTCCTGCACCATCACCACAAAATCAGTCAAGGCTGGAGAATACACAGCGCCGCCTGCACAGGGACCGAATATTGCGGAAATCTGCGGGATCACCCCGGAAGCCATCACATTTCGCTGGAAGATATTGGTATACCCTGCCAGGCTTTCAATTCCTTCCTGGATCCGTGCACCACCTGAATCGTTCAATCCGATAACCGGAGCACCGTTTTTCATGGCCAGATCCATTATCTTGCAGATTTTTTCTGCAAATGTCTCCGACAGCGATCCCCCCAGTACCGTAAAATCCTGGGCAAAAACATACACTGTTCTGCCATCGATCGTGCCAAAACCCGTTACAACTCCATCACCGGGATAAAGCTGCTTTTCCATACCGAAATCCCGGCACCTGTGAAGCTTGAACATGTCAAATTCTTCAAAGGAACCCTTATCAAGCAGGAGATCGATCCGTTCCCTGGCAGTCATGCTTCCTTTTGCATGCTGCTTGTCTATTCTTGCCTGGCCACCGCCCAATCTCGCTTTTTCCCGGCGAGCGCGCAGCTCATCCACCAACTCCATCATCTTCATATCAGCTCCTTGCAACAAGATTCGTGATCGTTCACGAGGTACAATACGTTGAGTTATTATTGAGACCTGCAGGAGTTTAGCGGACTGCAGAATTGTTCAGCTGAACAACAGTTCCCAAGGCTGCAGCAAACTCCCCCCTCAATTCAGGACAGACACTAACAAGCAAGTATTCTTCAAGAAAAGACTTCTTTACACAACCTGCCAAGTGTTCCTAAATCCTTGCAGACAGTAATCCCGGATTCCTCCATTGCTTTTATCTTTGCCTCCGCAGTTCCCTGGCCGCCACTGACAATGGCTCCTGCATGCCCCATGCGGCGCCCCGGAGGTGCGGTAATGCCTGCGATAAAGCCTACAACAGGTTTATTCATGTTTGCTTGAATCCAGGCGGAAGCCTGCTCTTCGGCATTCCCGCCGATCTCGCCGACCATGACTACAGACCCGGTTTCCGGATCATCGTTAAATGCTTTGAGACAGTCAAGAAAACCTGTACCGTTTACCGGGTCACCCCCGATTCCGATACATGTCGTCTGGCCAAGACCGACTTCAGTTAACTGGTGGACCACTTCATAGGTGAGAGTCCCCGAACGGGAGACAACACCGACCGGACCGCCCGGAGTGTGAATGGGTCCGGGCATGATTCCGATTTTACACTCACCGGGAGTTATGATACCCGGGCAGTTGGGGCCGATCAGACGGGTATCTTTCATGGCCAGATAATTTTTGACGGTGAGCATATCCATTACTGGAATTCCTTCAGTAATACAGACAACCAGCTCAACCCCGGCATCAATGGCCTCAAGAATGGCATCTGCAGCAAAAGGAGGGGGAACCAGGATCATGGATGCATTGGCTCCTGTCTGCTCCTTTGCCTCTCTGACAGTATTGAAGACAGGTACATCATCCATGGACTGACCGCCTTTGCCCGGCGTCACACCGGCAACCACCCGGGTACCGTATTCTATACACTGCCGGGTGTGAAACTGTCCCTCTTTGCCGGTAATGCCCTGGACCAAAACACGTGTTTGGGAATTGACGAAGATGCTCATATAGTTTCCTGAAGAATATTTTTCTATGCGTATCCTTTGTATGGACTGACCCTTTGCTCGAATAATCCCGGCATCAGGCTACAATGTCGGCGACTTTTCGTGCTGCATCCGCCAGATCGGCCGCATTGATCAATTCAAGGCCGGATTCGGCCAGAATTTTTCTGCCTTCCTCAACATTTGTCCCCTCCATCCGAACAACCACCGGAACCGACAGTTTTAACTTGCCGGCTGCCTGAACAACACCCCGGGCCAGAACATCACAGCGAAGAATACCACCGAAAATATTAATCAGAATACCCTTTACCTTGGAATCGCTCAGGATAAGACGAAAACCGTTTTCAACCATTTCCGCATCCGCACCACCACCTACATCCAGGAAATTCGCCGGTTCCGCGCCTGCCTGCTTGATGATGTCCATCGTTGCCATGGCCAGGCCTGCACCATTCACCATGTTACCGACATTCCCGTCCAGATTGATATAGTTGAGACCATACCTAGCGGCTTCCGCCTCTATCGGATCATCTTCATTGGGATCATGCATTTCAAGGATATCAGGATGCCTGAACAGTGCATTGGAATCGATATCCATTTTTGCATCCAGGGCCATGATGGAATCGTCTTCGGTGACAATCAAAGGATTGATTTCCACCATGGAACAGTCATACTCCACAAAAAGAGTATACAACTTCCTGAGGATCCCGGAAAATTCCTTCATCAAAGCTTTCTCCAGTTCCAGGCCGAACATCACTTCCCGCAGATGATACCCCTTGATTCCGGTCACAGGGTTGACTGCTACTTTTATGATTCTCTCTGGTGTTTTTTCGGCAACCTCTTCAATATCCATACCGCCATCCTGACTGGCAACGATGGTTATGCAGGCTGTTTCACGATCGGGAATGATTGACAGGTACATCTCTTTTTTTATTGCAACCCCTTTTTCCACCAGCACTTTCTGTACAACCCGGCCTTCAGGACCGGTCTGTTTGGTAACCAGTGTCATTCCAAGAATAGCATCAGCACAGTCGGATACTTCTGCATCAGTCTTCGCCAGTCTGACGCCGCCACCCTTGCCACGCCCACCTGCATGAATCTGGGCCTTAACCACAACCGGCAGTCCAAGGTCAGCTGCAATTTGCCGTACCCCCTCCACTGAATCACTCACTCTGCCTGCAGGAGTTGGTACCTGATATTTGTGAAAGAGTTCCTTTGCCTGGTATTCATGAATTTTCATAATAAGTTTCCATGACCGGAGCTGAAAGATTGAGCCCGGCTCCTTATTGATTAAAACAGACAGCAGCAGCCACCAGGAAACGTCAGCGGCGTAAAGATCAATTCATCCGCCACCTATCCCCAAATCAGGCAGGATATCGGCAATTCTGCAGAAACTGCAGCATCGCAGCAGTTGAAACAATACATACAAAGAGCATTGATATGGCAATCAGGGACAAGCATCTCCGGGAATCTCCTCTGAACAGATCTCGGACGGCTCGGGTCGACAGAGTGTACCTTTGGTTACATGAAAAAGCGTGAAAAAAAGAGTCGCGAACCATTGTCAACGGCTCAGCTTGAATCCGGAAGAATTCGAGGAGAAATGCAACAGCGAAGGAAAAAGAAATCGCTTTTCAGGCCAGGCAGAAAGATATGAGAATTGGATGGATGGAAGAAACAGGACTCTATGCATACCACATTGAGCGACTGTTTGACCCATCATCAAATCGTTCATGGAGCGCCCCCTGATTGCCCTGCTTTAGACTCAAAAAATAGCCCCTGGCTCATAAATAACGTAAGAATTAATACAAAACAGCACGTTGGAAGTCAACGAAATATTGCAGAATCGAAGGAATAATCCTGCTATCTCGAACTTACCGGCGCCTCACCTGCTTAAGCTCAGTTAACGGGGTCATTTGCTTATGGG
>CAZKBZ010000043.1:0-22095 GCA_964551175.1 uncultured Desulfobulbus sp. | reverse complement strand
GAAATCAAAGGGCAGAACCAGTTGCCGCATGGTGACTTGACGAATGTGCAGAGGACAGAGGTTGGAGAGAGTCAGACCGAGCAGACGGACCTGTCGTTGTCCTGCTTCAGTGGCTGCAAGCAATGGGTTCACCCTGACCATGATATCTTCCGGCCTGATAAAAAGACAGGAAGGCGTGACAGAACGGGTCACGGTGGTGAAATCCCGATAGCGGATTTTCAGGGTAAGAGTGCGGGCCGCAAGTTCTTTTTCAGCAAGGACACGACCAACCTGTTCCGCCTGTCTGGATAATATCTTCAGCATGGCGGTGCGGTCATGGATATCCTGGCGCAGGGTGGTCTCGGTGCCTATGGATTTCCGCCCTCTGCTTGGCCGCACCGGTCGGTTGTCTCGACCACGAACAATTTCATAAAAAAAAGATCCTGCCTTGCCAAAGGTATCCACCAACTCCTGAAGGGAAAACCGCTGCAGGTCTGCCCCGGTTCTGATGCCCATGGCAAACATCCTCTTTTCCGTCACTCTGCCCACACCGTAAAATTTTCGTACCGGCAGGGTGCGGATAAAGGGCAAAGCCTGTTCCGGCGTGATCACGGTAATGCCGTCGGGTTTGTTGATGTCAGAGGCGACCTTGGCCAGAAATTTATTACAGGACACACCGGCGGAAGCGGTAAGGCCGGTTGTACGTACAATATCCCGGCGAATGGCCTCAGCTGTCCAGGTAGCGGAGGGAATATCTTTTTTGTTTTCCGTGATGTCCAGAAAGGCCTCATCCAGGGACAACGGCTCAACAATATCGGTATAGTCGTGAAAAATGGCCATTACCTGCTGAGAAACCTCACGGTACCGGTCCTTGCGAGGTCTGACAAAGACTGCCTGCGGACAAAGCTTATACGCCTTTGCGCAGGACATGGCCGAATGGATGCCGAACCTGCGGGCCTCGTAGGAACAGGCCGCTACCACTCCCCTCCCCTGCGGATCACCCCCCACAATCAAAGGACGTTTACGCAGCTCCGGGTTGTCCAGTTGCTCCACTGAAGCAAAAAAGGCATCCATATCAATATGGATTATCTTGCGGAGATCTTCCCGCTCCATGAAAGTTTAATCCTGATCAGATTTGACTTTTCTGCAGTTTAACGGCATAGTTTTGTAACTAACCATCTTTTTCAAAATATATTACCATGAATCAATACGAACAGCGATGTCTGCAACTGCAAAAACAACCCCGAAGCTGGCTGATCACAGGCGTTGCCGGTTTTATCGGCTCCAATCTGCTTGAGACCCTGCTCAAACTGGATCAGAGAGTTGTCGGCCTTGACAATTTTTCCACCGGCTTTCAACATAATTTAGATGAGGTCAGGGAACTGGTCACAGATAGCCAGTGGCAGCGGTTTACCTTTATTAAGGGCGATATCCGGGATATCGATACCTGCCACACAGCCTGCAGGGAAGTTGATTACGTGCTGCACCAGGCAGCGCTTGGCTCTGTTCCCCGTTCCATCGAAAATCCGCTGACCACCAATGAAAATAATATTACCGGTTATCTGAACATGCTGGTCGCAGCCAGGGACGCGGATGTGCGCCGTTTTGTCTATGCCGCATCCAGCTCAACCTATGGGGATCATCCTGATCTGCCCAAGGTTGAGGATAACATCGGCAACCCGCTCTCTCCCTACGCGGTAACAAAACTGGTGGACGAACTGTATGCTCGCGTTTTTGCCCGGACCTATGGTTTCAAGACCATCGGCTTGCGCTATTTTAACATCTTCGGCAGGCGCCAGGATCCTGACGGAGCGTATGCTGCCGTGATCCCGAAATGGTTTGCCGGCCTGATAGAGGAGAAAACCGTTTATATCAACGGTGATGGTGAAACCAGCCGGGACTTCTGCTACATCGACAACTGTGTGCAGGCCAACCTGATGGCGGCCACAGCTACAGATGATGATGCTGCAGACCAGGTATACAATGTTGCCTTTGGAGAACGCACCTCCTTAAATGAACTCTTCTGCCTGATCAGAGAACGGGTAGCGGATACTTTTCCCGAGGCAGAAAATACTGAACCGGTATACCGGGATTTCCGGGCAGGAGACGTGCGCCATTCCCTGGCCGATATCAGCAAGGCAGCGCACCTTATCGGTTATGAACCGCAATATTCCGTGCGTCAGGGTTTGAACGAGGCAGCAACCTGGTACATGAACCGATTCAGCTCTTAGCAGTTTTTCCTGGTTCCAGGTGCATCCTGATTTTATGACTGCGGGGAAATTCCCGTTTCAGCAATGTCTTTAACAACTTTTTCAACTTGCTCAAATGGATCTGATACTCCTCTTCAACAAAGCCCCGTACAATCACGATAATCTCATCACCACCATTTCTGACGAATCGTACTGATCGATCTCTTTTCCAGGTCAGCAGTTCCAGGGAGTCCCCTGTCTGCATCTTATGCAGGCGTTGAATAATCTCCTGGCCAGCTTTCGCCTTAACAAGCATGTATTCCCCGGGCCATGGTTCAACACTTGTCCGCTTGACTATCTTCGGAAATCTGCTGTAATTTTTCCAGGATCAGTGCAGTCAGATCTTCAGCCGCCTGCTCGTGGAGCAGAGGGTCTTCCTGCTGCAGGGCTGAAAAAAAACGGTCGCATATTTTGCGATCATGCTTGCTCCATCCGGTAGTATATCCCTGTTTCCCGGCTTTCTCCACAGAGGTTTCCAGGGTAGTTTCAGGATAATCACGGCGGCCATGCGCCCAGTTGATAATATGGCTGTAATAGAGCAGGGTCCGGTCAAGCAGGATGTAGAGCAGTTGAATATTGGTCACCGGTCCCACCTGCAGCTGCTGCCGGTCGAGCTTCATGCCCAGCAGCCTGGTACCTGTCAGCAGATCTTTACCCTTAAGCGCTGCTGCAGCAGCACCAATTGCACCACCAAGGGCTGCAAAAGCACCAAGAGAAGCACCACCTGCAACCGCATCAATACCGACTGCCAAAGCTGCCCCGCTGAGGGCTCCGGCCACGATCAGCTGGTTGATGGTAAGCCCCAAAAACTGCCAGGTCTTTTGGGAAAAAAGATCCTGTTGAAGAATAGACTGTTCCGGCAACTGCAGGTTGAAAATATTATGTTTGAACAGGCGACGGATCTGCTGCTGGGTTTTGCGCTCCCTTTTACTGACAAAACTGGTAAATTCTGCATGCAATTTTGCTTTCAACCGTTCCTCGTCCACTCCGTCCGGACAGGACGCGGTTTTCCGGTAGGACAGGCTGTCCAGCAGCATGGAAACAATCAGAGAGGCGGTCTGCTCATTGCGACTGTGCCAGTCCCTGGTAAAAGCCTGGATCACGGTTTCAAGAACATCCTGCAGATCCTGGTCAATGGCCTTTAAACTCTCCAGCAGGGCAATACGCTCACTGTAGGTTGCCCGGTTGGCATTGAACAGCCTGATGGAGTTGAAATGCTTTCGGAATTCACTGCGCCAGTCGTCCAGGTAGCGGCTGTGCTCTTCCTTGCAGTTGATAATCGCCATCCTCGGCCTGCCGGTCAACCGCAGGATTTCCATTTCCGCCCGGTCCGTATTGCGAAGCGGCCTGGAACCATCCACAACAAAAATAAGGCCGGCACCATGGGCAAGCGGGGTGAGCAGAGCGCAGTCATCGTGAAAGGTCGGATCTGACTGGTGAGTGCGGATGAACTCGGACACCATATCCCTGTCATTGCCTTCATACGCCTTCATCCAGCTTAACGTCTTGCGGGGATTCTGAAAACCGGGTGTGTCGATGAAACGGATGATTTCCCGGCCGTCAATGACCACCGGAAATGCCCGGCACTCCGTGGTTTCTCCAGGTGTAGGGGAAACCCGGACCGAATCGTCTTCGCTGAGCGTAGACAGTACCGATGATTTCCCCTCGTTGGGATGACCGACAATGGCAAATTCAGGTACAGCGGCATCAGTCATGACTTCACCAGTTCAACAAGCTGCAGTCCAGGGTCACCCAGAGCAGCCAGCTTCTGCTGCCAGATCTGCAGGTTCAATTTCTCCACCGGTGTCAGCAGTGTATCACCAGCTGGTTTACCGACCAGTCCGACAAAAATGGCCGGCTGTTCACCGACGGTTTCACGCAAACGACGCAGAAAGGAGAGCAGCTCCTGGATCGGTGGCTGCCAGGCTTCCTGGAGTAGAAGAATATCGTCAACAGATTCGGCCCTCATCACATCTTTCAGTTCGGCCAGTTCTTCATCTTCACTCCGCTCCATGGTCCAGACAGGTAGAATTGCAGCAAGTTCATAGCCCAGGCGAGCACGAACCTGCTCTTGTAACGCCTCCTGTGAACAGTCTGCAAAGAGTTCATCCGGCACCAGCCCCAGCATGGATGCTCTTTGCACCAAGGGGATCTGTTCAGTAACCTTTTCAACACGGTTTTCCGGGACAGCAATATCATCTCTCCCATGCTCCGGTTGTTTCTCCGCAGGTGCGCGGGTAGAGACGATCGGGGTCAGCATGCGGTGAACAAGCCGGCGACAGCGGCCGTGCTCAAAGCTCAGGGAAGCCAGAGCCCGATACTGGCGGATACTCCCGGCAAGCAGCAGCACAAGCCTGGGCAACAGGGCGTAAAACAAAACCGACAGACAGAGAAAGGGCCACCAGGAGATAAGATCAGGGGTGGCCAGATGATATATGCCGTCTTTTAAGATCAGCTTGGACCCCTCCACCTGGGCAAGAGATGGACAACCAGCCGGCAGCAGCCAGGACCAGGGCAGGCTGATCCAGCGCACCAGGGTATGCACGGTTTCAGTCGGTATCCGCAGAGTGGTCTGCCAGCCAAAGGCAACATCCGAGCCGATCACCTTGAGCAGGGTTGCGGCCAGCACGCCTGCATTGAAGCTGACCCCGAACAGCTGGGCCAGCAGAAAAAAAGGCCGGATGAAGAGTGAGCCATACCGCTGCTGCAGCTGACTGATGCTGCCGACCTGTCCGGACCATTTCAATCTGGTCTCAGCCGAGGTTCTGGAACCTGCCCGGCGGCTAATCCAGGCAATAATCCTGTAAAAAAATCGCCGCAACAACCTGTACAGAAACGAACCATCCAGGCCCTGGCCCAGTATTCGCCTGTACAGGGAAAGGAGAAACAGGAACAGAAGCAGGAGTACCTGGAACGCAACAAAAATCCCGAAATAGGCGGACACATTTATCGGACTGGTACCGGAATAGCTTAAAAATGAAAACGCTATCGTACCACCGGAAACCAATCCGACAATCAGACATCCCCAGAAAAAAAGGGTGAAGAGCTCATGCCAGACCTGGCCGGGTAATGGTGTTTCACTTCCCTTTTCTGCAAAGGATTGTTTCCTGTCGGCAAGCCAGCTGTAAAGCAAAGATGAAGTAGAAGTTTTTGCACCGGCAGCTGCAGCCGGCATGCGGGTGTAGATTTCCCGGTCACGGGCAGCAAGGATGTCCAGGTCTTCACCTTCAGCCTGCTCCAGGAAAAATTCCAGATCAATGAGATCCGGTATGCGCCATCGTTGTTTGCTCATAAAAAACGTAGCCAAACAGAAATATTCTGATAACTGATGCTATGACCTGCAGTATTGCAGGTTGTATAGTTTTCAGGCCACTTTGAATATCAGGTTACCATAGTACCGGGAACTGATCGGGTCAATCCCGGTTTCAGAATTTCCACCTGACTGCATTCGCTTTCTTCCCTTAGTGCCTGAAACGTCTGCGATATTGATGACAATGCATCTCCGGTAGATCAGCGTGGGCTCCGAACTTGCCTATTGCAGGATTTTATGTGAAAATGTTGAGCAGCTCAAACCCTGCCCTGCCAGAGTGACACATTTTCATTATTCGTTGCGGCTGGCAGACCTGATCCGGCCACGCTGCTTTAGTGTAAAAAAACAAACATATTTATTAACTGGATATGAACACGCCCCTTTCCATCCTCTGGCAGACAGAACTGCCCGGGAATCTGGACCTGCGGTTGCAGGAGCTGTTTGACGTTGCCGGCCGGATGTCCAGACCGGTCAGAATTTTTTTCAGGGCCGATGATATCGGACGGATAGACAGCAACTTCACCCGCCTGCTGCAGCTGTTTGCCGATTTTGACATGCCGCTCTGCCTGGCCGTGGTACCCCGGTGGCTTGATGCAGACAACTGGCAACTGATCAGATCTCTGGCAGAAAAAGAACAATTGTTCTGCTGGCACCAGCACGGATTTGACCATAGCAACCATGAGGCTGTCGGCAAAAAATGTGAATTCGGAGAAAACAGGACAGTTGAAGCTGTACGAAAAGATATCCTGGCGGGAAAGATGAAGCTGGAACAACTGCTGGCTGACTCGTTTCTGCCGGTGTTTACTCCGCCATGGAACAGGTGCAGTGAGGCTGCCATGCATGTTCTGCAGGAGCTTGATTTCCTGGCACTGTCCCGCTCAGCAGGCAGCCTGCCGCCCCCCCCTGGCGGGCTCATGGACCTGGCGATCAATATTGACCTCCATACCCGCAGGGAAACGAATCCCGAGCAGGCGATGCACAACCTGATGACAGAATGCCGAACAGCCCTGGAAAGCGGCTGCATGGGGTTCATGCTCCATCACCAGCGCATGAATGCAAATGCGTTTCTGTTCCTGGAACATCTTCTGCAGGCCATCAACTCCAATCCCAGGCTTACGCCCTGCACCTTCCAGGAGTTGCTGTAAACAGCAAAGCATAATCCTCTTTCCGCTCTAACCCGTATATACGGGCTAAACCGACAGATCAGGAAGCTGAAAATGAATTGTCTCATCCTCGCCATTCATCTCCCGCACAGTGCAGGTGCTGCGTTCCTGCAACCAATGCGTTACATCCTCAACAAGATACTCAGGAGCAGAAGCTCCGGCTGTCACACCGACCCGCTCCACTCCCTGCAGCCAGGCGGGATCAATCTCATCGGCATGATTAATGAGATAGGCCGGGATTCCCCTGGTACGGGCAACTTCACGCAACCGGTTGGAGTTGGAACTGTTCTTTGAGCCGACAACCAGCAGTACATCCACCTGGTCCGCCAGTTCCCGAACCGCTCCCTGCCGATTGGTGGTAGCAAAACAGATATCGGTCCGTTCCGGCTCGGAAATATCAGGAAACCGCTTGCGGATGGCTGTCAGCATCTCCGCTGTATCATCAACACTGAGCGTTGTCTGGGTTACATACCCCACCCGGGACGGATCCGTTACTTCAAGGGTTGCAATCTCTTCTGGTGAAGAGACAACGTGGACCGCTCCTGCCGCATGCCCGCAGGTTCCCTCGACCTCAGGATGTCCCTTATGGCCGATAACCAATACATCATAGCGGATCTTATTTAAACGGGTGACGCGACGGTGGACCTTTGCCACCAGCGGACAGGTTGCATCTATGGTACGCAGTCCCAACTGCTGCGCCCGCTCCATCACGGCCCGTGAGACCCCATGTGCGCTGAAAATGGTCACTGAACCGGTGGGAATATCCTCCAGCTCCTCTACAAAAACCGCTCCTTTTCCCGCCAATTCATCAATGACATGACTGTTATGAACGATCTCATGGAGGACGTATACCGGTGGTTCATACAGTTCCAGAGCCTGATTGACAATGGTGATTGCCCGATTCACTCCGGCACAGAAACCGCGCGGACGAGCTAAAATAACTTCCATTTTAAATTACTCCCTCTTTTCTCCTGTTACGGGAATACTGCATCAACCGGCAATACTATAAAATAGTGACCCACAGCACAAGTCCAACAATACTGTTTTCCCGTAAAAGTTCAGCAGCACGCCATCTGCACACGCTCACAGCCGGCCACACAGGCGGGCTATAGACGGCCAGCCGTGATCACGCACATCTGACGCACTGCTGAACTTTTACAGGAAGTAGCGAAATTTTAGGTGGTTGTCATGGCAGTGAACTCTTACATTTTCCCAACATTTCCATTGGCAGAAAAACAGGTTCATGGTACTTATCCATAGGAAACATTATTATATCCTTCCGTCTGCCCCCATAGAGACAACAGAAGGCCACACCTGAAACTTCAACCCGGTTCCGTCAATTCATGCAACGGCTGGTAGCTCTTCCTTTTTCCAAATCGGTTGAAATTGCCTACAAATCCATCCGGGTCCGTTTTTTCCGATCACTGGTCACCACCACCAGCCTGGTGCTGGCTGTCGCATTTCTCTGTTATGTACAGGTTACAACAGATATTGCCAACGGATTATTGCACGGCGGTATTCCCGGTTCCATAGATGCACTGGTTAAAGCGGGCTACGATGTCGACCCGGGCTCGGTCAGTATCGGCAAGACCGCCAAACAGCAATGGCTGGTGGTTCTATCCCTGCTGGTCTGCGTGGTCGGCATTGTCAATGCACAGCTGATGGCTGTAACCGAACGGTTCCGTGAAATCGGCACCATGAAATGTCTTGGCGCCCTGGACCGCTTTATCCTGCGGCTATTCATGCTGGAGGCTATCATGCAGGGACTTGCCGGTTCCCTGGTCGGTGCATTTATTGGTCTGCTTGCCGCTCTGCTCAGCCAGACGCTAATGATCGGAACCATAATTTTCTCGTCACTGCCCATGGGCATCATATTGCTGACAGCGGCCAAGGCTGTAGCAACCGGTTGCCTGCTCAGTCTGATAGGCGTCACCTATCCGGCCATCACTGCCGCCCGCATGGAACCGGTGGAGGCAATGCGCGTTGAACAGTAAAAAAGATTAACGTTGAATAACGAACATCCGAGGAAAAAAACAGTACGGTCAGACAATACAATTACTGCATTATAATCGTTTTCCAGAGAGTTCCGGCACCTGAAACCCGATACCTGATACCTGATACCTGATTATGGAACAATACGCCATTGTCCGAACCACTGATGTCAAGAAAAGTTTTGACCTGGGCAAGCATACCCTGGAAGTACTGAAAGGGATCAGCCTGACCATTTTTGCCGGCCGTTATATCTCCATCATGGGGCCGTCCGGTTCCGGAAAGTCCACCCTGTTCAACATGATCGGCGGCCTGGACAAACCCACCTCGGGCAAGGTATTTATTGATGAGGTGGACATTGCCCAGCTTGATGCTTACGAACTGGCATGGCTGCGCTGCCGGAAAATCGGCTATATCTTCCAGACATTCAACCTGATCCCGGTGATGACGGCCCTGGAAAACGTGACTCTTCCCATGACTTTTGGCGGAGCAGGAACCGACGAGGCTGTGGAACGGGGTATGGAACTGCTGCGGCTGGTAGGGCTGGATGACCGTTATAATCATAAACCTTCCGAGCTCTCCGGAGGACAGCAGCAGCGGGTGGCTGTTGCCCGGGCTCTTGCCAACAGTCCGGCCATTGTTCTTGCTGATGAGCCCACCGGCAACCTGGACCTGCATACGGGCGAGGAGATTATTACCCTGCTCAAAAAGATGAGCCAGGATCGGGGTGTAACCGTGATCTCCGCCACCCACGACTTCAAGATGCTCAACGTCTCTGATGAGGTAATCTGGATCCGGGACGGGTTGATTGACAAGATTGAACAGCGCGATGAACTCAATATCTCGGTAGGCACTATCGGATGATGTTCAGGGGACAGGGAACAGAGGACAGAAAAAAGAGGACTGCCGGCAATAGTCTGTTGCCGGTTCTGATCCTGCTGCTGTTCTGTATCCTGAAATCAGTTCCCCTGCATGCTGCTGGACTGCCGACAGTTGAGGAGGAGGAACTAAAAAAAACAGTAGCTTATTTTGCCGACCTTGGCGACCGGACCACAGGCAGCGAGGGCAACCAGCAGGCTGCAGCATATATCAGAGAGCGTCTGCAGGCTGCAGAGCCGGAAGTCCTGGACACTCTGGATTTCTTTGTCCCTGTGCGCAAGGTGGAGAGTTCGTCCCTTGAGGTTGGCGGCCACACCATTCCCATTTCACCCCTGCTGTACAATGCCATTACCCCTGAGAATCTGCCCCGGGAAGGATTAACAGGTCCGCTTATCTATGTCGGCAATGGAGAGCTTGCTGACTTTAATGGAAAACAGGTGCAGGGGGCCATTGTCCTCATGGAGTTTAATTCCGGACGCAACTGGCTTAATGCTGCCTCCCTTGGAGCATCCGCCCTGATTTACATCAAGCGAGGCTCCCCTGCCCGCAGCAGCTTCACGGAAAAAGAAGAACTCTCCCCCCTCCAGTTTCCCTGTTTCTATCTGCCTGAACAGCACCTGTCAGAACTTGGCATCTCCCTCTCTTCCCTTGAAGGTATTCAAGGTCGGCTTCACTGCAGCATCAGATGGCAGCAGGTCCGGGGCCGAAATATCTATGCCCTGTTTCCCGGTACGGATGAAACCAGAAAAGGCGAACTTATCACGGTGGAGGCATTTTTTGATTCCAGCAGCTTTCTGCCGGGCCACTCCCCCGGTGCGGACGAAGCCCTGTCCGTCACCAGCCTGCTTCTCCTGGCCGACCACCTGCACCAAAATCCCCCTGCACGTCCGTTTCTCCTCATCGCATCGGACGGACACGCCCAGGAACAGGCCGGCATGCGGGAAACGATATGGGCAATTAATGCCCGCTCCAAGGACCTGCGCAAGCTTCAAAAAACACTCAAAACTACCAAGAAAGAACGAAAATCCTGGCTGGAAGTGCTTGCACAGTACAGCTCCGGAGCAGTTATTGATGGCGAACAGAGCCGCCTGATGCAGACAGCTCTGAACCAGGCCCTTAAGTTGGAAGTTGACCGGTTGTCCACCGCACTGATGCAGCTGAGGTTACAGGCCACCGATACCGGTGATGAGCAATATATCAAGGAAGTGGCCGAAAAACGGCTGCTGCTGCGCAGGATCGGCTGGCGAACTAGTTTTGCTGATTTAAACGATGAAGAAAAATCCCTGCTCAGCCCCCTGCTCAGCCAGGCAGTGACAATGCACAAGGCGGTACTCGCCGAGCTCAAGCTGCAGGACAGGATGCTGAAAAGTGCCAAACGACTGCGCTCCCTGATAACCGAGTATGAACCCCGGGCCATGGTTTCACTCCATCTCTCAAGCCACGGTTACGGTTTGGGTGCCTTTCACCGTGGTTTTCTGTACCCCTTACGGCCGATCATCAACAGAACAGCCGCCTTCCGTGATATTCATGCGGTCCTGAAGGCAACCGCTGCCAAAGCTCCTGTTACCGCACCGCGCTTTGTCTCTACCCTGCGGCCCAACCGACTGCAACCCTGGCAGGACCTGCTGCCGGACAAACCAAAGATGGCCGGCGAGGTGGCAAGCCTTGCCGGGCAGCCCGGACTGACCCTGGCCACCACCGGTGACCTGCGCAGCAACTGGGGAACACCTCGGGATATTCCGGAAAATATCAACTGGCTGCAGGCAACTGCACAGCTACAGCTGGCCCTGGAGTTGATTGGCGGCCTTGATAAGGCTGACAGGCTTGATCTAGGTTATATCCGCAACGGGTTTTCCACTGTCAGCGGCAAGACCAGCCTGCTGCTGCATGGTGAACTCTTTGCCGAAAACCCGGCACCGGAAACAGTACTTCTGGCCTTCCAGGGACCGGCCCGCTACCATCTGATCACTGATCTGCGGGGCCGGTTCCTGCTCAAGGGCGTTGCTGATAAAAAACACGTTCAGGACAAGGTGATCCTGGAAGGATACCTTTTCTCGGAACAGGACGGATCCGTGATCTGGGCCATTGATAAAAAAAGAACAGGAAAGCCCGCCTACAGGGTTAAAATGCGCCGCCATGACATGAAAACCGATCTGGTGATGTTTAACTGTCGGCAGACCACGGTGTTCAACCTGCTGGAGCCCCGCTCCCTGCGCTACATGACCAAACTGCAGCTCCTCGACGGCCGGCGGGAGGCACCCCCGGAACGCTACTGGTATTCCCGTATTGATACCCGCTCATCCATTATCGCCTCCATCTTCCTGGAACCTGAAACCAGGCTCAAGCTAACCCTGTCCGACACCGTTCTCAAGAAAAAGATGATCCTCAGCAACGGCAATGCAGAAGATCCCATGGGTGCGGGTTACCGGGTTGATGACTACCCATCCCTTTTTCATACCAACTACCTGGCTGCCCGCGATATGTGGGCCCTGCTCAATCCCAGGATCAACAACCTGGAAGATCACGGTATTTTTGACGAACGCATCAATGAGCTGCAGAAAAACGGGTTGCAGGCGCTGGAACGTGCCGAGCAAAGCCTGAGTGAGCAGCGTTATGATATCTTCAACGAAGAAGCCAGCCGTTCCTGGGCCCTGGCCAGCCGGGTATACGACCACGTGGAACGGACCCAGAAAGATGTTCTGTTCGGTGTTCTGTTTTACATTGCCCTGTTTGTGCCCTTTGCCTTCTGCATGGAGCGACTGCTGTTCGGATTTGTCTCCATCTACAAACGTATCGTCGGTTTCTCCGGTATCCTCGGGCTGCTCATTCTGATTATTGCCCGGGTTCACCCGGCCTTTAAACTTGCCTACAGCCCAACCGTGGTCATCCTGGCCTTTTTCATCATCGGCCTGTCCGCCCTGGTAACCATGATCATTGTCCTGCGTTTTGAAGATGAAATGATCCTGCTCCAGCGAAGAGCTTCTAATAAACGACCCGCTGAAATCAGCTCCTGGAAGGCCTTTAGTGCCGCCTTTTTTCTGGGCGTCTCCAATCTGCGCCGCAGAAGACTGCGTACGGTCCTGACCTGTCTGACCCTGATCATCCTCACCTTTACCATCATGAGTTTTACCTCGGTCAAGTCCATGCGCCGCCAGAACAGGCTCCAGTTTGGACCTGTTGCACCATACCAGGGGCTGCTGATAAAAAACATTGACTGGACCAAACTGCCACCCGATGCCCTGCCCGTTTTCCGCTCGCTCTTTGATGGACAGGTACAGATTGCTCCCAGGGTATGGCTGTCCAGTGATGACCCCGGCAGGGCCGCACACATTGTCAGCCGTTTCCAGAATAAACCCGTCCTCCTGCAGGGTCTCACCGGGTTGTCACCAGCTGAACCTTCCGTGACCGGACTGGACCGGATTCTGCTGAAAGGGCGCTGGTTCAGAGATGGAGAAAAAAAATCAGTCCTGATTCCCTCTACCCTTGCTGAACGGCTGGATATCAACCCGGATGACCCGGACCGCAGCTTCCTGGACCTGTGGGGTATGAAACTGCGGATAATCGGTATCTTTTCAGAAAAACTGCTGCAGCAGCAGCCTGATCTTGACGGCGAGATTCTCACACCGGTCATTTTTCCTGTAGAAGCAACCATGGAGATGTCTGACGTGGAAAAGGACGCCCTTGAATCCGGGGAAGATGTCCGCAATTTCCAGGGCCGCTACCACCATCTCACCCCGGAAAATATCCTGATCATGCCCGCAGCCACCCTGATGGAGTTAGGCGGAACCCTGCAGGCTGTGGCTCTCAAACCACCCGAAATAAATGACGGCAGCCAGGCCCGGCTGCTCAGCGACCGGTTCGGTCTGGCCCTGTTCAGCGGGGAGCAGCAGGGGGTCTTTCTCTACAATGCCAGCGATACGGTCAACTATTCCGGTATGCCCAATATTGTCATCCCCCTGCTGATATCCATCCTTATCGTGCTCAACACCATGATCTCATCGGTCTTTGAACGAAAACGGGAAATTGCGGTCTACACATCCGTCGGCCTTGCGCCCTCCCATGTCTCGTTTCTCTTTATAGCCGAAGCTCTGGCTTTTGCGGTTCTGTCCGTGGTGCTGGGCTATCTGCTGGCCCAGACCAGTGCCGGTTTTCTGGCCGGTACAAAACTGTGGAGCGGCATCACGGTCAACTATTCCTCCACGGCCGGGGTGGCTGCCATGGTTCTGGTCATGGGCGTGGTTCTGCTCTCGGTAATATACCCTTCGCGTGTTGCGGCAAACATTGCCATCCCGGATGTTAACCGCAGCTGGAACCTGCCGGAAACCGTCAACGATTCCATAACCGTTACCCTGCCCTTTCTCATGCGCTACCGGGAGCATGCGTCTATCTGCGGCTTTCTGTATGCCTACTTTCTGGGCCACCAGGATGTATCCCATGGTGTTTTTTCCACCGGTGGTGTTGAAATTGATGAAGAGTGCAGCTTTCAGCCCGGTACGGTTAAACTGCCCGGTGCAGCGGACTGCGTCCATCTGCAGGCCCAGGTCTGGCTGGCTCCCTTTGATTTCGGCATCATGCAGATGGTGAATCTCCAGTTCTGCCCGGCCAAGGAGGGTCGCGATTTTCTGGAAATCACTGTTACCATGACCAGGATTTCCGGAGAACTGACCCTGTGGCGCAGGATCAACAAGGCTTTCCTGCACGTGCTGCGGAAACAGTTGCTGATCTGGCGTTCTCTGGACGATGAAGGTCACAGGGAGTATGCTGAGATCCTGGAAAAAGCACTGGAGGCAAGGGGACTGGTGACAAGAGACAAGGGGGCTGCAACTGATGTCTATGCATAGTCAAAGCCATCCCATACGGTTCCGGGCTGTCGTTATCGGTCTGATTTTTTCAGCTGTTATCTGCGGCCTGACCCCGCTCAACAATATCTATGACCAGGGGACCCCTCTTGGCGGTGGACATTTCCCCCTGGCTCCTTTTTATGTCCTGCTGCTCACCACCATCCTGGCCGGTACCATTGCCCGGATACTTCCCAGGGCCCGCTTGATTACCGGCATGGAGCTCCTGGTTATCTGGATGCAAATGGTCCTGGCATCAGGTATCGCCTATACAGGCCTCACCCGTACCTTTTTCATCAATCTCACGGTCCCCTTCCAGTTTGCCACGGCTGAAAATAACTGGCAGCAGGTTCTGCAGCCCCTGCTGCCACCCTGGCTCTATCCGGGCGAAGGAGTGGTTGACGGCCTGTACAACGGGCTTGTGGGTGGCCGGGAAATGAGCTGGTTTGAGCTGATCAAGGCCATTCCCTGGCATGACTGGGTCCGTCCTCTTATTGCCTGGGGCGTATTTATCCTGCTCTGCTACACAGTGATGGTTGCCCTGATCAACCTGCTGTCCAGGCAGTGGATCCATAACGAACGGATGAATTTTCCCCTGCTGCGTGTCCCGCAGATCATGGAGGAACATTATGACAACGGTACCCTGTCTTCGTTTCTGCTCAACCCCTACCTGCTCTGGGGACTTTCCATACCCGTCATGCTCCACCTCCTGGGCGGCCTGCATTACTATTTTCCCTCCGTCCCCCAAATACCGACCATGGTGCTGGCAGGACCCTACTTTCCAAAATACGGACTGCTGTCCGGCTTTCACAAGCTGAAAATCTACATCTATCCGGTTTTTATCGGCTTTGCCTTTCTCACTGCCCGCCAGATATCGCTTTCCTTCTGGTTCTTTTTTCTGCTGGGCGGCCTGCTCTACGGACTGCTGTCCATCATGGGCTATAATATTCCGGCAGCATCGCTCGGGATCACCTTCGGCCCCACCCTGGCCCGCCCGGAAGAAACCCAGATGATCGGTGCTTATGGTGTTTTCTTCCTCTTTCTGCTCTGGCTGTCCCGACATCATCTGAAAGATATCGTCCAGCAGGCCGTGCGCCCGGGTCCCATAACAGTCACCACTGAGTGGTTTTCCGTTCGTCTCTCCTTCTGGATTGCCGTGGCCGGTATGTCGGCCATTGTTCTCTGGGCCGTTATTTTCGGGATGAAGCTGCAGGCCGCTCTGCTGCTGGTAGCTGCCTTTTTCATGATTACCCTGGTTGCCTCCCGCATCATCTGCCAGGGTGGTCTTGGCTATTTCACCCTCACTGCAGCTCCAATTGACGGCCTGCTCATTCTTTTCGGGCCTGCCCTGTTCAGCCAGATCGGTCTGCTCATTGCAGCAGTCAGCCAGAAGGTTTTATTCGTTGACCTGCGGGAATCTCTTATGCCCTCTCTTCTCCATGCCCGCCAGGTACATCACACCATGCAGAACCGGCGGCTGCTCATCTTCGGCATCGGGGCCACCCTGGTAGTTGCAGTTACGGTATCGTTTACGGCCATGCTGGCCCTGTGTTACCGTTACGGAATCAGGGAACTGGAGCTGGAATGGGCAACCCGTACCTCGATCACGGTGTATGAAAATGTGGTCCGTCTGAACGAAACCGGCATTGAGGCCGGCCACTGGATCAAGGTATTTTCCGGAGTCGGTGTGATCGTCATGCTGATCCTTGTTGCCTGTTATCATCGTTTCTACTGGTGGCCGATCCATCCCATCGGTTACCTGACAGCCTATTCCTCCTCCATGCGCATTCTCTGGTTTTCTTTCTTTGTCGGCTGGCTCTGTAATGCTGTCTGCATGCGCTACGGCGGAGTGGTCCTGTTTAAGAAACTTCGTTTTTTCTTTATCGGGCTGATCATCGGCGACATGCTCATGGGCGGTACCTGGGCCATTGTCGGCCTGTTTTCAGACGGCAGCTATCAGGTGCTGCCTGATTAGAAAAAAGGAAGAGGAAAAAGTGAAAAGGGCAAAACCAATGGCGAACGTACTGTTTAATAACTCTCAGTTTTCTGTCTTCAGTCTTCTGTTCTCCGGCTTCTAAAATGTACGACGACAAAGAACTGAAAGAATATCGGGACCTGCTCAAGACCCCGGATCATTTTGAGGAGGGCTTTGACTGGAAAACCGTTGTAGGCGCGGTATTCATTGGATTTCTGATGATGCCCGGCTCCATGTACCTGCAGCTGGTTATCGGTTCGGGCATTGGTCCGGCTGCACGCTGGGTAACCATTATCCTCTTTGCCGAGATCGCCAGACGGGCACATACCAGCCTGAAACAACAGGAAATTTTTATCCTCTACTATATGGCCGGTGCCGCCTTGGCCTCTCCTTTCCAGGGTCTGCTCTGGAGCCAGTACCTGGTCCAGTCGGATGCGGCCAAAATGCTTGGTGTCGCCGAGTTTATCCCCACCTGGATTGCACCTGCAGCCAACTCCGACTCCATGATCGAGCGCAGCTTCCTGCACCGGGACTGGCTGATCCCCATCCTTCTGCTCGTGGGCTCCCAGGTTATCCAGCGGGTGGACCGTTTCGGGCTGGGCTATGCCCTGTACCGGATCACCTCGGATGTGGAAAAGCTTCCCTTTCCCATGGCTCCGGTTGGTGCCCTGGGTACCATGGCCCTGGCGGAATCTGCTGATGAAAAAGACAAAGGCTGGAAGTGGAGAGTCTTCTCCATCGGTGGGGTGATCGGGCTTGCCTTCGGTGCAGTCTATGTCCTGCTGCCGGTGGTCTCCGGACTCATCTTTACCGAACCCGTGACTCTGATCCCCATCCCCTGGATAGAACTGACCCGCCACACCGAGGAAGTCCTGCCCGCGGTAGCCACCGGCATCCAGCTGGATCTCGGCCTTGTGTTCATTGGAATGGTATTGCCCTTCTGGGCCGTAATCGGCGGCCTGATCGGCCTTATCATTACAGTCATCCTCAATCCCATTCTCTGGAAACAGGGAATCCTGCACCGCTGGCATCAGGGTATGGGTACAGTTGACACCATCTTTGCCAACAACTTTGATTTTTACATGAGTTTCGGTATCGGACTGGGTCTTGCCATCGGGGTGATCGGTGTCTGGTCGGTTGTCAGGTCATTCGGCAAATCCGGACCGGACCGGGGCACCCTGCATGACCTGTTCCATCCTCCCAAGGGACGAGGTGATTTCAACTTCTGGATATCAATTGGTATCTACGTCTGCTCCACTATCTCCTACGTACTGCTCTGTGTCTGGCTGGTGCCCAACTTCCCCTGGATATTTTTTCTGGGTTACGGTTTTATCTATACACCGATCATCTCCTATATCACGGCCAGGATGGAGGGTATCGCCGGTCAGTTTGTCAGCCTGCCGCTGGTCCGTGAGGCCAGCTTTATTGCCGGTGCAAAATATTTCGGTTACCAGGGTATTGAGATCTGGTATGCCCCCATCCCCATCCATAACTACGGAGAAGCTACAGTGGGATTCCGGGAAATTGAACTCACCGGGACCTCCCTGCGCGGCATCATCAAGGCGGAGCTGGTGGTCTTTCCGGTGGTCATGGTTTCCAGCCTGCTCTTTTCCCAGTTTATCTGGCGCCTTGCCCCCATACCCTCGGCCAGCTACCCCTATGCCCAGGAACTCTGGCACCTGCAGGCCCTGAACACTCTGCTTATGCAGACCTCGACCCTGGAGGGCAATTCGCTCTTTTTCCAGGCATTAAAGGGAAGCTATGTCATGTCCGGTCTGGGACTGGGCCTGATCATGTACATGATCCTGTCTGTCCTCGGTCTTCCTGTACTGCTTATCTACGGAGTGGTGCGCGGTCTTGGTCAGTCTACCCCGCATGGCATAATCCTGGAAGTTGCAGGAGCGCTTCTGGGCAGGTATTATTTTCATAAACGATACGGTTCCATGTGGCGCCAGTATGCACCTGTACTGCTGGCGGGTTTTTCCTGCGGCATGGGACTGACAGGCATGTTTGCCATGGGATTTGCCTTGATTTTAAAGTCACTAAGTTATATGGCTTATTGAACCGCTCCTTTTCCAGTCAGACAAAGAGGTACTGTCATGGATAAAAAACCGAGTTGGGATGATATCCCTTCCCTGAACCTGGAGTTGGAAGACAAAAGCGATCCCGAGGAAACCAGCAGGCGCGGAGGCGGGGTGCGTATGCCTGCCCGGGATGTCTTAAGCCTCCTGAAGGGAAATGTTCGTGTCATTCTTGTTCATGTTGCCACGGCCAAAGGTGTTCTGCCCAAAAAAGGGATCCTGCACGATATCCACGAAAACGGGATGTGTTTTATTCTGCCGGGCCATGGCCTGCAGAAAGATGATTCCATCCGGATCGGAACAATGCTGGGCGAGCATGCCTTTCAGACACATGCCTCTGTTCGCTGGGCAACAGATGAAAAGGTCGGAGTTGAGTATGTCAATCCCAACAAGGATGATGTTGCCTTCCTGTCGGAACTGTATGCGGCAAGACTCCTCAAAAAGTATTGAGGATCTTCCCCAAAAGGAGTAATTTGCTCTCTTCCTTGCAAAAAAACAAAAAATTCTTATTGTAATAATCATTGTTCAACAAGATGCAATCACCCTGCAATGGACACGTACGGATTGGTTCAGGGACTTTATAGCGAATAATTTCATTTCCAACCTGATCAGAGTGAAATTATGAAAAAAAAACCAAGTTGGGACGATATCCCTTCGCTGGAACTGGGTATAGACGACACAGTAGAAGAAAAAACCTTTGAGGACAGAAGTGCGGTCCGTCTGGTTTCCCGGGATATCCTGAAACTGGTGATGGACAATGCCAAAGCCATTTATGTGAAAGTGGCCACCAGCAAGGGAGTCATTAAAAAGGTAGGGATTCTTCAGGATATTAATCAGAATGGGATGTGCTTTAAAATGACCGGCCATGGTCTGCAGAAAGATCAGTTTATCAGAATCGGGACCATGCTGGGCAAACGTGCGTTTCAGACCAACGCTGTTGTACGCTGGGTGAGTAAAGATCAGGCCGGGGTTGAGTACATTGATCCTGATCCAAAAGATGTCAAATTTCTATCGGAACTCTATTCGGCCAAAATTCTGAACCGGGTGTAGCCCGCGCACTCATCAGGATCAGCGGTTCACCAATCTGCAACGGTTAACCCCTGTTCAACTTTCCGATGAACCCTGCTGCTGCAGCCGTTGGGCGGCAGCTCCTGCTGCGGCAATCCTTTTTGTTGTTTCTTCATCAAGGGGCTTGCTTTGCTCCCCGGCAGTGCTATTTCCTGTTATGGACGGCACCTCCACGATGACCTTGCGATGCGCATAGTGAATCCCTTTTGCCGACAGGGCCTCGGTAATCCTTCTATAGGCTTCCCGGCGAATAACAAAATGTGTACCCGGCTTGGCCGTAAATTTCACCCTGATGGTCAGGACGGAATCACCCACCTCCCGGATGCCCTGTGATTTAACCTGCTTGATGAAATTCTTACCAAATTCCGGATCATCAAGCATGTCAAGCCCCACTCTTTTTATCACCTTGCGGACCACATCCACATCAGTATCATAGGGAAACTGAAGGTTGAACTTGACCACTATTCCGCCACGCATGAAATTGGTAATAGCGCCCAGATCACTGTAAGGAATAATCTGCAGCATTCCCCGGTGATGTCGCAACATGACATTGCGCAGCGTGATTTTCTCTACAGCCCCGGTTATGGAGCCCGCTTCAATATATTCCCCCACCCGAAAGGCATCATCAAGCAGGTAAAAAATACCGGACAGGACATCACTGACCAGTTTCTGCGCACCAAAGCCAATAGCAATACCGACAACTCCGGCTCCTGCCAGCAGGGGTCCGATATTCACTCCCAGGGAAGAGAGAATGAGCATGACGGTCATGATCACCACCGTGACTCCGATAAATTTACGTACCACCGGCAGCAGGGTCTGGCTGCGGTCCAGCAGGGGCGCATCACCCCATTCGCTGTCCATATCCTCTTCCTCAGCAGCCTGAGCCAGTTCCTTGTTTTTCAGATAATTCCGGATGAGCAGATCTATCAGCTTCCAGAGAAAAAATGCCACCAGCACGATAAAAAGGATCTCACGTCCTTTATCAATTACAGTTTCGCTGAAAGCAACAGGATATCCCCAGAGAGAAAGAAGCCAGAGGCCAAGCAGGCCGGCAATCAACAGACGGGATGCTATAAGCAGATAGGGCAGAAGAACAGAGGGAGGCGTCTCATTTTGGTTGCCATTATCTGCAGATTCCCCGTCTAAAGGATTCGGATAGAACAGGGAATGAAAAAATGCAACTGTGAACCGGTCAAGCACCAGAAAAATAGGAACAATAAACAGGCTGACAAGAAAGGCGACAAAAAAGCCGGGACCGGAAACAATCAGCCTGATTGTCCAGAGAATCCACAGCAGCAGCAGATATCCCAGTGCCAGGAGGTGCCATCTGCGGGCAAACTGCTCCGTGAAACTATGCTCTGTCTGCAGACCATCAGTTCCAAGAATAAACTGAGCTACAGTCCTGCGGTTCAACCATATTGCAACCGTTACAAGCAGGCAGAATAACGTACCAAAGCCGAATTTCAGCAACAGCAGGCTGTCCCCTCGGACGCCCGCATGATGAAACAATAAGACAAATAAAATGCTGAAAACAATAATCCAGCCAGCTGCTGCTATCGAGTAATATACACGCGCAGCAATTTGCTGATTCAGCGAAACCAGGCTCAATCTGTTGGCCCGCCGAGGGTTAATGAAAATCCGGCAGACAATCAGCATACTGCGAACGAGCACAATGTTGGCCAGCAGTGACAGAAAAAGAGGACATATAGCGGAAAAATGCGTGGGATAAATCAGGATATAGGCAGCGTACGATGCAGCTACAAAAAACAGCAACCCCAGTATATCCGGGACAACCTGCATGAATATAATCCAGAGACGCAGCCAGCCGCCGCTGACCGAACCAGCCGCTTCATCCCAGGAAAAACGGGACAGGATACCTCGACGAAAAACAAACTCTACCCCTGCTGCCAATGCAAAAATAACTGCTATCTGTCCCAGCATTTTAAAAAAAGCTGCAGTCCCGTTACCAAAGCTTAAATTGTTCATAGCCTCGGCCAGGTCATGGGGCAGCTTTGCTGAGTTGACTTCAATGGCCACCAGACGCCAGTAAAGAACCTGGATAAACTGCTCCAGAGATACCTGCAGGTGGACAAGTGTCTGTTTGGAGAAAAGATTCCTGTCCGGAACAGATAGAGCACTTCTGCTGCCCGTCTGCTTACGGACGCTTTCCTTGCCCTGCTCCCCGGCTGCAGTCACATTTTCCGGGACTGTTCCCGCCGGTTGTGCTGAAAGGTTAACAGCAGCAGGCAGGGCAAATGCCGGAGTCTTCAGAGGAATGACAACAATGAAAATAATGGTAGAGAGGAAAAAAACAGGTTTGAATCTCCTGACAACCCAGGTGTAAATACTCAATGCCATTGCTCCGTTGTCATGTTGCTGAAAAGCAGTAAGGGAAGCTGGCGCCACTGCCGGATCGTAGCACCAGCGTTTTCCGGTTTACCGGGCAAGACTCCATCAAGGGTACTTTGAAAAATTAGAATTATCGTTTGAGGTCAAGGAACAGTAAAAATAAAAAACGCAGCATATTAGTGACATGTGAGCATTTTTCTTTTTGCTGTGACGCC
>CAZKBZ010000042.1:0-22853 GCA_964551175.1 uncultured Desulfobulbus sp. | reverse complement strand
TTCTTTTATACAACAAAAGCCCTTGTCACATCCGTGACAAGGGCTTTTTGCGTTTGATGGGGGGGACCATTGTGAATTGCTCTTTCTCCGTCCTCCTGGTATTCATTGAATAGCCGGTTGTTCCTGATGACCGCTGTTTGTTTCCAGCCGCTGTAGAATCTGCCGGCAGAGTGTCTGGCTTTTTTCTGAGGACAGCTGCAGCTGCTGAATCAACGACAGCAGGTCCTTGACCAGTTGTTTTTCCTCAGGGCTGTCGACTTGTTTCAATTGCTTCCCCTCTTCATGCATTTTTTCCCAGAACAGGGGATTTTTATTCTGGGCTGAACATCCGTGTTGTATTTTTTCTATCCATTCATCGATCTGTGGCTGGCTTTGGGTTATTTCTTTCAGAGAGAGATCATCTTTTCCTTCACCTCGACTTCTACCATGTGGTTGTGCTGTTTTGCCGAGTGCCATGGATTCTGTTTTCAGTTTACTGGTTGTCAGTTTATCAGGAAGTTGTTTCTTCTCTGACAACAATACAGAGGAAGGCATTGATGCCTGAATATCCTTGGCTGGTTCTGTTGCTTTGTCTGTGATGTTGCTGATATTGTACTCCTGGATCCCGCGATTTGAGTCGGCCTGGTCAGCATCATTCTGAATCTGTTGTGTTGATACTTTTGAACGCTTCACTTCTGTCCGAATGGGTGAATGGATAACAGGTCCATTATTTTTTTCAGTTAGGTTCAGGAACAGGACAATAGAGGCAGCGGCCGCAAGAGCTGAACCTGCCCAGGCAAGGTTTCGAGAGTGAAAGAATCCCTGGATAATTTTTCCGGATCTTGTCTTGTTTTCGGATGCCGCAACCTCAGAAAGCTCCAGCCAGTGCCGGTAGCAGATTTCACAATGTGCAAGGTGGTTGATAAACTTGTCATGATCAATCGGTGAACACTGGTTGTCCACCAGGCTGGCCATTTCATCGTCAGTCAGGCAGCTGGTTTTTTCCCCATTACCGGCTGTTGCAGCAAGTGCCAGCAGGGCCGCCTTTCGGTCGCTGTACTTTTTCTTGTCAAAATCGTGGATTTCAGCCATGGTTCGTTACCTGTATATCCTGACGGACAAGTATACCTGTTTTGTCACTGCAATTGCTCTTACCCCTCTTCATGCAGCAATTCCCTCAGTTCGTCTCCAATACCCGCCCGGTCAAATTCCTCGCGCAGTCGGGTCAGCAGGCGACGTATTTTTCCGTGGCTCTGGTTTGCATTCAAGCCCAGCATTTTTCCTGCCTTGGTCACAGAGAGTTCATCCTGAAAGCAGAGCTTCAGCAGTAATCGTTCTTCCGCTGATATCCGGATTGGATTTTTCATGATGGCCGTAAAAGAATGTTCTGCGAATGAATGGATGTTCTCTTCTGTTACTGCATTTTTGAAAAACAGCTCAAACAATACGCTACGTTCATTTTTCAATAATTTGCTTTCCGGGTCATTGGACCGATTTATTAGAGTATCCCGAGCCGTTAGCTGCCCTTCACCTGCATCATCAAGGGGAACTTCAACTCCCTGGTGTTTACCGCAATCTGTAATTTTTTCCAGAATGGTCCATGCTGTCTCTTCAACCTGTTGCTGTTTACTGGTTGCAACTCGACTCTTCATGGTTTCAATTGCCTCAACAACACTGAGTCGTTGCAGACAGAGCAGTTGAAAAAGCGTTACCCAGATACCGCCCAATGCTGTAATCCACACGGGCGGTCTTATCCTGCCGAATTTTTTCCTGGAAAAATCTTCCAGCAGCCTGATAGTCAGTGAGCTGATGAATGTGGAGAATCTTGCTCTTCCGCTGAATGTTCGAAGCCGACGGCAATCATCTTCTTCAAGCCGGTTTATGACATAGAGGGCAGCTTCCTCGGCACAGTTGGTGTTGATGAATCTGCGTCCGGCAATCCGGTTGATGAGCGGCCAGTGAGCAGCTATTTCCTGCTTGAGATCCTTCAACTGTTTAATACGGCGGTGATGGGTTGTCTTGAAATGGATTTTCTGTGTAGACGGTAGCCTCTTCCGTACTCAAAAAACAACAGAAAAAATAAATCTCCGACAAAAACTTCTTACCTGTCCGTCAGTCAACACAGTAGAGCACAGGAACAGCCGATACGGCTGTCCGGAAAATGAATATCAAACAGGGAGAACCACCATGAAGATCAGTAAGCAGCTTATAACCATTGCCCTTGTTATCGCCTTTGCGGCCTGTACCGGATCGAATGAATTTTCGGAACAGACAGAGGAGACGAGCAACACTGCATCATCAGTTGTGAAAGAAAAAACTCCTCCTGCCGTACCCGTGCAGGAAGTGAAGAATGATCATACGCTGTCTCAGCAGGATAAGGTAACAAGCAAGAGTGCGGGAACAAAGCTGACAGCAGCCAGGATGATGACTGCTTCTCTGCCTGCTGCAGCCGGAGTTGATACTGTTGCGATGTCTACGCCCACCTGGAACACAGAGTCGTATAATGGAGTACATGAAAACGGCTTCATCAATGTCAGCAACGACCCGCTCTCTACTTTTTCCATTGATGTGGATACGGCTTCGTACAGTAATATCCGGCGGTTTATCAACCAGGGAACCTTACCGCCGGCCGGAGCAGTCCGGATTGAGGAGATGGTCAACTATTTCTCCTACTCCTATCCTCAGCCATCAGGTAAACACCCCTTCTCCGTGACCGCGGAACTTGGTCCCTGTCCCTGGAATGAGAGTCATCAGCTGGTCAGGATAGGGTTGAAGGCCAGGGACATTGATAAAAAAGATTTGCCGCCGTCAAATATGGTGTTCCTTGTTGATGTCTCAGGTTCCATGTCTGCCCGGAATAAACTGCCGCTGCTCAAGCAGTCAATGAAGATGCTGGTCAAACAGTTGGATAAGGATGATCGGGTGTCCATGGTTGTCTATGCCGGCAGTGATCGTATAGTTCTGGAACCGACAGCAGGCTCAGAGCAACAGAAGATTCTGGCAGCCATAGATTCACTGGGAGCAGGAGGATCGACGCATGGTTCCAGCGGTATTATCACTGCGTACAGGCTGGCTGAGCAGGTGTTCATGCCAAAGGGCAATAATCGGATAATCCTTGCTTCGGACGGAGACTTCAATGTAGGGACAACAAGTCGCGGAGAACTGCAGAAACTTGTCGAAGAAAAAAGAAAATCAGGAATTTTTTTGACAGTGCTGGGCTTTGGTATGGGTAATTACCATGATGACACCATGGAAATTCTGGCTGATAAAGGCAACGGCAACTATGCATATATCGATAACCTGCTGGAAGCAAAAAAGGTGATGGTCAAAGAGATGAGCGGCACTCTGTTTGCTCTGGCCCGTGATGTCAAGGTTCAGGTTGAATTCAACCCGGCAAAGGTGGGAGCTTACCGGCTTATCGGATACGAGAACCGGATACTTGCAGATGAAGATTTTAATGACGATACTAAAGATGCAGGTGAGATCGGGGTCGGCCACACGGTCACTGCCCTGTATGAGTTGATACCTGCAGGCAGCAGAGACCTGCCTTCCGTGGATCCGCTCAAGTACCAGCAGGTGAAGGCTGGAATCAATGCAAAAAATTCCAGTGAAATGATGACCATCAAGCTGCGCTACAAAACTCTGCAGAACGATGAGTCCATACTTCTTACAGCAGTTGTCAGGGACAATACTGCCGATCTGAACAACACCAGCGATGATTTCCGCTTTGCTGCTTCAGTTGCCGGCTACGGCATGTTGCTCACCGGCTCCGAGTTAAGTGGCAAACTGGATTACGAAACAGTACTTGATTATGCGCGGGGAGCAAAGGGTGCTGATGCTGAAGGATACCGGGCTGAATTTATTCGCCTTGTTGAAATGAGTCAACTGCTGCCCCATTGAGACAACATTCAGCCCCCGGAAAAATATCCGGGGGCTGATGGCCTGCCTGCTTGTAACTCTGTTGTATTTCTGCTAATAATAGAGAAAGTGCAATCACAGTTTATCAATGAACCGTGGCTTACGGTTTTTTTACTCCGCTGAGTTTTCAATGGACCAGGAACAACGGCAACAGTGTCAGCAGACAGCAGACAGGATGACTGTTTTCTGCTTACTGTCTCTTGTCATTGGCGCATATATCATCTGGGTGAATCTTGATCAGAGCGCGTCTGAAACCGGTTCCATTCTGTTACCTGTAACGGTTGTCACCATTGTTCACCTGTTAGGCGGATCCATAGCAGTTTTTAATGCAATAAAAACAGGAAACTTTACCAGGAATATTCCGGTGTATGGATATTTTTTCCTGTCCCTTGTCCTGGTAATCCTGGTTGTCAGCAACGGAGGAAAGTTTTACTGACAGAACCCGATAGCTCAGGTCCTGTCTTCAGTCGCTGGAATCCCTTTTTTCCCCGATAACCGCCACAAGTACTTTGTGCAGGCAACCGCAGTATAAACCGTATGCCCCTGATGATCCTGTTTCTTTTTCGACAGTAGATCTTCATCCGCAACAGGCTGGTTCGGGTTGCGGATGGAGGGTGCTGCGTACCTGCTGCGAAAGGTCTTCCGGTAAATCCAGGCTTCCTGCCCACAACCAGACCGGCAGTTGTTCCTGGTCTGGCATATAACCAAAATACCTTGAAGCACCACTTAAAAACTTGAACTGTTCTCTGGACAGGTGTGCCAGTGGAGTTGCCCTGTCCAGGAAAAACTGGACCGTATCGTTTTCCGTCACCAGCAGCAGGTCGTTCTGTTGTTTCATGCTGGCGTGATGTAAAAAATGAACGGAACGCAGCCTGACGCTTCCCTGTTCTGTCAGATCAAAATCAAACATTGTTCTGCGGACAACCATTTTATACTGCATGACATTCCTCCTGTGTTGTTATTTATCTTGACTGTAACAGGAGCGGTTTGTCATATAGTGACAGACCCCTCACTTTTTTTGAAAAAAAGCTGAGGGTGTTTGTGCTGCAGAAGAAAAAAAATAAATGTCACTGCTTGAACGAATATACTCTTTTCATTCCCGCATCCAGGCCGGCCGGTTTCCCAATGCCAGCGATCTGGCGGAAGAATTTGAAGTATCCCCGGCAACGGCTCACCGTGATATTGCCTATCTCCGTGACCGATTGCTGGCGCCGCTCAAATTCGACCCGCGGCAAAACGGGTATTTTTATCAGGAGGAAGGTTTCCGTCTCCCCTTTGAGGACAGTCCCAGGATCGTTCTTTTTTTAGGTATGCTCAGTTCCATGGCCTCGGAAACCGGCCTCGAAACCTTGCCGGAGTTGAAACTTCTGCAGAAAAAGCTTTCTTCCATGGTGTTCAGTCACCGGGAACACATTGACGACCTGATTTTCTGTGAATGGATAGAAGTGCAGCCGGTGGATGAACTGGTATTCAATACAGTACTCAACGGGTTGCTTGACGGGATGCAGCTTGATATTCAATATGGAAACAAAGAGCAGGAGAGCTTTCGCCGCATTGATCCTCTCAAGCTTGTTCAGTATCAGGGACGCTGGTATCTGCTGGCCTGGTGTCATCTTCGGCAGGAAAAAAGACTTTTTCATCTCTCCAGAATCCGATCGATTGAGGATGTGGAAGAGCAGGTCGAACACCGGCTGGAAGTCGATGATGAGTACCTGACCGGGGTGTTCGGCATTTTCAAGGGCAAAGCCCGTTTTACAGCAACTATTTCCCTGACCGGCCGGGCAGCGGAAATCGTTCGTGAACAGCACTGGCATCCTGAGCAGCAGATTGATCAGATAAAAACCGGCATTCTGCTTCATCTGCCGGTGGCGGATGACCGGGAGCTGATCATGAAGGTGCTGCAGTTTGGTGACGAGGCGGAAGTGATCGCTCCGGAATCATTAAGAAAAAAAATAAAGAGCAGAATAGCAGCAATGGTCAGCCGCTATGAGTGATCATGGCAACATGTTGAATAGTCTTGCCTGAGACTGACCTTGGCATATTTTATGAAACCGACAAATTTTCGCAAGCTGAATCCTTCTACAAAAACAGCTGGAGTACCCGTCCCATGAAAGGTCCCACGATCACTGCAGTAATCCTTGCCGCCGGCAAAGGCACCCGGATGAAATCCGACAGGGCCAAGGTGCTGCACGAACTTTTTTTCAAGCCCATGCTGCACCACGTGCTGGATGCGGTAACACAGACTGAAATCGACCGTATCGCCGTTATTGTCGGTCACCAGGGTCAGAGGGTTCTTGATTCACTGGCAGGATACAGTGTTACGCCGGTTTTTCAGGATGAACAGCTTGGCACCGGCCACGCGGTTCTCTGTGCCGAAGATGCCTGCGAGTCTGCAGATATGGTAATGATCATCTGCGGTGACACCCCGCTTATCCGCCCCTCCACCCTGCAGGCCATGATCCACCAGCATTGCAACAGCGGTGCTATGCTTACTTTGATGACCACCCTGCTTGACAATCCCTTTGGTTACGGCAGAATCATCAGCGACAGTGACGGTCATGTTCTGAAAATAGTTGAGCAGAAGGATGCCACAGAGGAACAGCTGGCAATACAGGAAATAAATGCAGGCATCTACCTGGTTGATGCACAATTTCTGTTTTCTTCTCTGAAGCAGGTCGGTACCGACAACAGCCAGGGGGAGGTCTATCTGACCGATATCGTGGCCATTGCAGATCGTCAGGGCCACAAGGTCCATTCATTCCTCCACTCTGACGCCATTGACGTTCTCGGTGTCAATTCCCGGGTAGAACTTGCCCAGGCACATGGAGAACTGCAGATGCGATATAACCGCGAACTCATGCTCAGCGGCGTGACCATGTACTCGCCTGAAACCATTCTTATCTCCCCTGACTGTATAATCGGCCGGGATACCATTGTTCAGGCCGGGGTAAGGATTACAGGCAGATCGACAATCGGCAGCAGAGTACTTCTTGAAACCGGCACAGTGCTCCAGCAATGCAGACTGGGCGATGATGCGGTTATCGGCGCTCACTGCGTGCTGCACAACTGCACCATCTCCGGGGAAGAACATATTCCACCCCTGACATATCGGGTAGGATGATTCATGCTCACGGTTAATGAGCGTCCGTATCCTTTTCGCGAGGGAATGCGGTTAGGTGAGCTGGCAAGTGAAGTGAAGCCGGGCGCAGACGTGCTGGTTTTGAACGGGGTACCATCTCCTGCCGACAGTCTGCTCCAGGATGGAGACACCTGCTGCCTGATCAAGATCGGGGAAATCCCGTCAGCAGTTGACATGAATCATGCTCTTGAGAGCCAGCATACCAGAGAATTTCAACATTGTTTCAAGCGGGCAACTGTCGGGATCATGGGTCTGGGCGGCCTGGGATCCGCAGTGGCACTCAGTCTTATGAAAATGGGTATCGGCAGGCTGATCATAGCTGATTATGATGTCGTGGCGCTCAGCAACATTCACCGGCAGCATTATTTCATAGACCAGATCGGTTTGCAGAAGACCACTGCTCTGAAAAAAACACTGGTCCGGACCAACCCCTTTGTTGCCATCAGCTCACTGGATATCAAGTTGAGTGGACAATCCATCCCCAGGCTGTTCAACGGCGTGGATGTTCTGGTGGAATGTCTGGATAGCCCGGCTGTGAAAGAGGCATCTCTGCGGGCAGTTCTGGAGCATATGGAGGGAACAGGCTATATTGGTTCTTCAGGCATGGCCGGTTGCGGCAGCGGCAACACCATTGTCTGCCGCCGGATAAAGCCCCGGGTTTATCTTGTGGAGGACACTGATCCGACAGGTGCGGACGAAAGCACTCTTTTTGCTTCCCGTGTCGGAATAGTGGCCCATTTTCAGGCCCACCAGGTGATCAGGCTGCTGCTGGGTATTGATGAGGCATGATGAATTGCAGGGGCACATGCTTTAGACAACGTCCCATTTTTATTGCAGCGAATTCCTGTGCGCCGGAGTTTTTTCAGTATTGGCAAGCAGTGTCGTTCCTATTATGATGACACTGTATTGAATGACGGCTACCTTGACATTATCAGTTGTGGTACAGACTGTTATCATGCAAATCTTTTTTTTTACATCAAATATTCACTGGAAACATCAACAGCAAACTCTAAATTAAAACGGAGTAACCCCATGAGTGATATCAAGAAAATGTATACAACGATCCTTGGAGATTCCTTTCCCATGGAGATGACCGTTTCCTTTGGTGATCAGACCCTGGTCTATCGTAAACGGACCTGGGGAATTCCCATGGAAGACGGTACGATAGATGAGCGGGGTCTTCGTTACGGAGAAAATCCGGACCAGGAGGCAGCCCTGTATGAACTGGTGAACGGCAACCTGGTGCTGGCTGACTGCAAATTTATCGAACCCGGCAATTCCCTGGTCAGCGGCATCACTGTTGACGACATGCTGCAGGTGGGCAAACATCCGGGCAAGATTAACCTGACCGACGTGGACAACGGCCTCAACATCCTGAAATACCTGGTGGATAAGCCGGCTGCCGTAATACTTAAGCATAACAATCCCTGCGGGGCTGCTGTCAGCTCAACCCTGGCTGATGCCTATAACAGGGCCAACCGATGTGACCGTATTGCCGCCTTTGGTGGTGCCGTTATCATGAGTCGGCCGGTGGATAAGGATACTGCAGAGCTCATGAGTCAGAATTACCTGGAGGTTGTCTGTGCGCCCGAGTTTGAAGACGGTACCCTGGAAATTCTGGCAAAAGCAAAAAACCTGCGGGTTATCCGCATGGACGGGATCAACCGGCTGGCTGATTTTGAACACTACCGCTTTGTTGATTTCAAGAGTCTTATCGACGGCGGCATTATTGTGCAGCAGTCGGCAGTCAACTCCATCCGCTCGGTCAAAGATCTGAAACCGGCCACAGCCAGCTGGCAGGGGAAGGAATACAGGTGCGAACGTGAGCCCAGTCAACGGGAAATCGATGATATGATCTTTGGCTGGGCCGTGGAACACGGTGTGACCTCAAACTCGGTCATCTATGTGAAAGACGGCTGTACTACCGGTATCGGCACAGGTGAGCAGGATCGGGTTGGTGTTGCAGAAATTGCCGTGCACAAGGCATATGTGAAATATGCTGATATCACCTGTTTTGACAGGTTCGGCATTCCCTATGCCGACCTGGCGCTGGACGTTGAACAGGGCAGACGGGATGGAGCTGACCTTGAGGAGATAGATGCCAAAGTCAAGAAAGACCGGGCCGGACTGCCGGGATCGGTTATGATTTCCGATGCCTTTTTTCCTTTCCGCGACGCAGCAGACGTGGGGATACGGGAGGGCATTACCGCCATTCTCCAGGCAGGAGGGTCCATGCGGGATTATGCCTCTATTGAAGCGTGCAACGAGGCTGATCCGCAGGTTGCCATGATGTTTACCGGTCAGCGATCGTTTAAGCATTGATTGTTGCTGTCCAGAATATTTGCTGAAAAAAATGTATCAGGAGGATGCTATGGACGCTGTTGACTGTATTCAGACCAGGATGAGTATACGTGGCTTTAAAGAAGATCCTGTACCTCGGGATCTGCTGGAAAAAGTAATTGAAACCGCCTGCTGGAGCCCTTCCTATAAAAATTCCCAACCATGGGAGGTGATGGTCCTGTCCGGAGAAAAAAAAGAGGGGTTATCCAGGATGATGGTTGAGTTGCTGGAAAGCGGGGCAGAGCCTTCTCCGGACTTGGCAGCACCGGAATCGTGGCCGGAAGCAGAGCAGGCCAGGATCGACCGGCTGTTTGCAAAGCGTAAGGAGCTGACCGGCATAGACCTTGGTGCACCGGAGTGGATCGTCAAAGCAAAAAAAGTCAACTTCCGTTTTTACGGTGCTCCCCATGCAATCTACCTGTTTCAGGACAACTCTCTGTCGCAGTGGTCCCTGTTTGATCTGGGCCTGTTCGCCCAGAGTATGATGCTTGCAGCTCACGCCCACGGGCTGGGCACGGTGCCCCAGGCCTTTGCCACTGACTATGCCAGGGAAGTAAAAGAATATCTTAATATTCCATCGTCTAAACGGCTGGTCCTCGGTCTGTCCATCGGGTATCCTGATATGGATTCCCCGGCAAACAGTTTCCGTACCGAGAGAAGCCCGGTTGCTGAAATAGCGCAATTTATCGACTGACTCAGGACGGCAGTACATGTGCCAGGGGGAGTCCTTATCTGGTCTTCCCTTATCCTGTTCAGAGAGGAGGGTACAAGATCCTGTGACAGTCCTGAAGGCGGCAGGCTGGATTGACAGTCCATACTGCTCACGGTATAGTGTATATAAATAAGGAGCTTTCTGTTTATCAGTTCTCATAACATTTTCTCATATGGCGACAGGATCTCACAGTGACACGTTGACAACCGGTGTCTCAGACCTGCGTAAAGTCGGCACCATTACCCAGCTGCTGGCCGGAGCCATCAAGCATCATACCCTTTACCCTGAAGATCACTCCATTGCCAGGCAGCATCTCGGTAAGATATTTGAAAATATCTGTTCTTTTCTTGAAGATCATCCAGCTCTGCACCTTGAAATCGGCAAGAACACCCTTGTCTATGATGGCGATGTTGTCTACCAGGGAAGAGCGGATGAAAATGATATTGCCTTTCTCCTTGGCCGGGACGGAGTCGAATGGCTGGAGTTTACCAGGGATATAGAGCTCTGGGAAGTCCAGTCGCTGCTCAGGGTTATCAACAATAACCGGCGCAGTGATATTGAGCATGACACCACAATTGCAACTGATCTCTGGGAGCAGGAGCTTCCGCATATTGACTATAAAACCATTGACCTTATGGCCATGGATCTGCCGCTTCTTAATCTTGGTTCCTTCCAGGTAGCTGCTCCCCAGGAGCTGTCAGGTGATGAACGGTCAGACAAAATCGAAGGGGATGCAACCAGTCGGGACTACTATTCCCAGGACTGGGAAGAGGATGATGACATCCATGAGGAGGGCGGAGAAGACGAGGTCGGCCTTGCTCTGACGGACCCGGGCAGTGCCCTGTGGAGCCTGACAGAGGAGGAGCAGCGGAAACTTGAAGCAATGGTCGAGCAGGAGGAAAACAGTGTTGAAATTGAAAGCACGATAGAAATTCTGCTTATTCTGCTGCTTGTCCAGAATGACGACCAGGAGGCGGTCGATATCCTGGCTTTTTTGCAGGATCGCTTCCTCTACTGCCTGCAGCAGTACAAATTCAAGTATGCGCTTAGAATTCTTCGTACCCTGAATAAGATTGCTACAACAGACAATAAACGAAGAGAACAGCTCAGCCCGCTGATCAGGGAGCTGTTCCTGGCTGTTTCCAGACCGGAAAGTCTGCGTGATCTGGAAAAATTTTTCACCGCAGCCGATGAACCTGTGCAGGACAGTGAGCTGGATGCACTCTGGACCCTTATCAAACTTCTGCCGCCTGATGTTCTGAAAACCCTGGCGCCGCTCAGCTGTAAAATTGATATTCAACGTTTCGGCCCTGCTTTTCTTGCTGTTTTTGAGCATTATTGTGAAATAGATTCACGCTACCTGGCCGCCGTGGTTGCCGAAATTGACACGAAAATCTGCCTGCACCTGTTTCCTTTTATCCAGAGGATACGAATGGACCATGCCATTCCCGTGCTTTCCGCCATGGCCCATCATTCTTCTCCGCTGGTACGTCGCCGGGCCTTTCAACTTCTCGTCGACTGGGATGCTGTGGATATCCGGAAGCTGTTTCCCCTGATCAGCGACCCGGATGAGACAATTCGCGGCACGATTCTCTCTCTGGCAGGTAAGCAGCGAAACCCTATCATAGAACAGATGCTGCTTGATTATCTGCAGGAGCATGCTGAGAGTACAGATGACCGTGAGCATATCCTTGCCTGTTATCAGGCCCTTGGCAGATCAGGCAGTGAAAAGGCAGTTCCTTTTCTTAAAAAAACTCTTTTTGAGGGTTCAAAACTGGGGACGCTGTTTGCAACAGGTGGGGGAGCGCACAAGGAAGGAGCAGCCCGTGCCCTGATGGATCTCCGTATCCCGCAGGCAAGGAAAATCGTCAAGGAGGGCGCGCACCACATTCTGCCCGATGTCCGTTCAGCCTGCCGTAAAGCATTGAGGAAACGTCATGCCTGAAAAAATACAGCAAAAGGTCGTTCCGACCCAGGTGATGGATCCTTTACTCGGGCAGCGTTTCCTGCAGGTGCTCAACGGCCTGGTTTCCACTGCCAAAATTCATCTGGACAACAATAAGCTGCTGCAGGCCAGTGTTGATAATTTTGCAAAGATTATCGAAGAGTTTCTCCAGTTCGACGATGAGATCAATCTGCTTGCCTCGGTGGGCTGCTTTTACCTGCAGCAGGAAAAAGTCGTCCTGCAGCGCAATGCCGCCGGTCTTGCCAGGAAAATGCTGGCCTATTTTGAACAACGGCAGCTTGAGGGACTGCGTTTCAAGCGGAGTACAGCATATGCCTCCAATGAAGATATCCTCGCCTTTGTCCGTCTTCTGAACCAGGCGGAAAATGAAAAGGAGCCTTCATTCTGGCTGCAGTCCAAGCTGGAGGAAAAGGGATATTACTGGGTGGAAATCATTGATACCGCCCAGGCCCAGTCACTGGCCGCCATTTTTGAGGATAAACAGCAGCAGGTTCCTTCAGCCAAGGGGACCGGCGCTGAAGGGGGCCGGGTTGATTCGAAGGTGACCACAGCGGAGAACAAACAGGTTCAAACCAGGACAGCCGGCCCAGGAGAGACAACACAGAAGCAGCAGGGCAGGAAGCAGGGAAAAAAGACGGCTTCCGCCCGGCTACGAAAACAGCAGAGACGTACCAGAAAAGCTGTGCTCACCTACAGCTACGCCATGCATTCACTGCAGGAGGTTGCAGAGCGGCTGACTACCAACAAAAGCGCAAGCCTCGGCAAATCCGTGCAGTTGATTCAGAACATGGTCGACCTGATCATGAATGATGACAACGTGCTGCTTGATCTGTCAACAATCCGTGATTATGACGATTATACCTTCACCCATTCCATTAACGTCTCTATTCTTTCCCTCTGTCTAGGCCATCGGATAGACCTGAGCAAACTTTCATTGTCCCGTCTGGGTTTGAGTGCCCTTTTTCATGACCTGGGAAAAATAGATATTCCGAAACAGATCATTACTAAACCGGGCAAGCTTACCAAAAAGGAATTTGTTATTATCAAACAGCATTCCATGAACAGTGTCCGGAGGATTCTCAAGCTCAGGGCATCCTATGACCGCAAGGCCGGTATTCTGCTGCCGCCGTTTGAGCATCATCTGCGCTATGACCTGAGGGGTTATCCGAAAACACCCCGCAACAAGCGCATCAGCCTGTTCGGGCGCATTATCACCATTGCTGATTTCTATGACGCTATCACTGCACCCCGGATTTACCGAAAATCCTACCTGAGCCCGGACAAGGCCTTGGGGCTGATGCTGAAAGATTCCGGAACTGTGTTTGATCCGATTCTGCTCAAGGTTTTTATCAACATGCTCGGAGTTTACCCCATTGGTACGGTGCTGGTGTTTGAGGATGCTGAGTTGGGGCTTGTTGCCCATGCACCGGATGAAGAGGTGGATCCCGGGGCACTGTGGGCACTGCTGCTGGAAAAAGATGAAAACGGAGGCTTTAAAAAAGGATCCTACATCAATTTAGGCATGTGGAATCCTGAGGAAGGGAGTTTCAACCGTCCGATTCAGAAAACACTTCATCCTGCAGACCTCGGTATCCAGCCGGCAGAGTTTCTCATCTTCTGAACCAACCAGACCGGATATGGATGCGGAGTGTAACGGCAACGGGTGATAACAGGCTATTTGCCGCCTCAAAGGATATCCACCCAGGATTTTCTTCGAGCGGATTCAAGGCAGGCTTCACAGATCTGCACGGCCCGCAAGCCGTCAGCACCTGAAATCGGGTTTTCGCCCCGTCCGGCAAGAAAGCGCTGCCAATCCTTGAGCAAAGGAATAATAGTCCCCACAGGTTCCCCGCAGTCAACAGTCTCGATATCCATACCGACATGCCGGACACAGCTGTTGTGAACCTGGTCGCCTGCCAGCTGTCCGTCACTGCAGACAAATTCAAATTGTCCCGAGCGTGCCGCGGCTACTTTTGAGCAATCCACTGTTCCCTTGACACTGTTGTCCAGCTCGACCAGGACCAGCAGCAGATCTTCCAGAATCATATTGTAGCTGTTGCCGGTTACAGCCATTACCCGGACAATATCATGGCCGGTGATATAACGAAGAGCATCAAAGACATGGACAGCGGTATGAAAACTGACCCCGGCTCCGGCAAGCTCGGGGCGCTCGTGCCAGGACAGGGTTGATGGCTCAAGCCGCTGGCTGGCGGAAAAGCTGTGCAGGGTGCCCATGTCGGGCAGTTGCTCCTTGAAGGTTCTGATGACCTGGTTATAGCGCAGAGTCTGGCCGACGGTCAGGGGCAGGTTGTGCTGCCGGCAGAGGTCGACGATTTCAGCTGCGGAAGCGATGGAGTCTCCAAGCGGTTTTTCCAGCAGCAATGGTTTGTTGTGGGCTGTACAGCTGCGGGCAATGGCAAGGTTCAAGGCAGGAGGAACTGTTCCGATCACTGCCTCCACCCGCTTGTCGGCTACAAGTTGCTGCCAGTCTGTATGCCAGCTGCACTGCCACTGCTCAGCCTGAGTCCTTCCCATTTCAGAACGCCGGCTGATGGCTGCAAGTTCAAGCCCGTCAATATCATGAACAATATGGCTGGCATAGCGGCTGCCGTGTTTGCCTGTGCCGATAATTCCGATGCGCATGATAGGAGGTGTCAGGTGTCAGGTTTGAGCTGTCAGCTCGGGCAAAGTTTCTGCCAGTCTCCGGGCAGGGAATCCGGATCAACATCCAGCAGTGCTGCAAAACCAAGCAGCTGTTCTGCCGAGCAGTTCACAGAACTGCTGCGACGACCGCTCCGGACATCGGCCAGTTCCTGCTCCAGAAACCGGACCAGGGCCGGGCCAGCTGTTTTTTTGAAAAAAGAACAGTTCCGGCCGATACGCTTACAGAAATCCTGCATCCGCTGCCAGTTGTAGATGCTGCGACGAACCCCGCGATAGATCCCCATGTCGCGGTTTTCCGGGTTCAGATCCCGCAGGACAATTTCCCGGTAGCGGGAAAGGGCGGCATCCTGCAGCAGTTCCAGCTCTTCACCTGTGAGGGCCATTGCAGGGCCCCCTGTATCTTCAGTCAGGTAGTGAAGGGTGGAGTGAAAGGCTATTTCAGGTATTTCACCGGAATCACGGAGGATAATGATTTCCTCCTCCAGGATTGCCATCCGCTCTTCATTGATCATTTTTTTCAGAGCTGTTCCTTCCATCAAGCTGAAACAGGTTGCGAACCGTAGCAATCCTGTCTTCACGGTTGCTGCATGAATGATCACTTTTCAGGTACTGCATGGGATGATGCAGCATCTTGCCGACAATTGCAGAGGCCATTTTCTCAATGGACTTCTTTTCTTTCTGGTTCAGCCCGTTCAAGCGGGGCAGTGTTTTTGCAAGTTCTGCTCTGCAGATGGCCTCCGCAGCTGTTCTGAGTTCTACAATAGTCGGTGTGACCTCCATGGAGTCAAGCCAGTGACCGAATTTCAGGGTTTCCTCTTCCACAATCCGTCGGGCCTTGATCGCTTCCCTGTCCCGCTGTTCTTTGTTCATCTCCACAACATTTTTCAGGTCATCAATGTCATAGAGATATACATTTTCCAGTTCGTTTATCTGTGGGTCAAGATCACGGGGTACGGCAATATCGATAAAAAAAAGCGGTCGGTTACGCCGTCCCCGCATGACCGAGGCCACTTCTTTCTTGTGCAGGATAAGGTCTGCAGCTCCGGTAGAGCTGATAATAATATCAACATCAAGTAACTGCTCCACCAGCTCATCAAGGCCCACCGCCTTGCCGTTAAAGCGCTTGGCAAGATTCATGGCTCGCTCCAGGGTCCGGTTGGCAACCACCACCTCCTTGATTCCCTGTCCCAGCAGGTGTTCCGCAGCAAGTTCAGCCATTTCTCCGGCTCCCACCAGCATGACCCTTTTTCCCTTGAGCTCTCCGAAAATTTTGCGTCCCAGTTCAACAGCGGCATATGAGATAGACACGGCATTGGCCCCGATCCTGGTTTCAGTACGCACTCTTTTGGCAACGGAAAAGGATTTGTGGAGCAGCTTGTTGAGAATCAGGCCCGAGGTTTTCAGCCTGGAGGCATGCTGGAACGCCTCTTTCAACTGACCAAGTATCTGGGCTTCACCCACAATCATGGAATCCAGGCTGGAGGCAACCATGAACAGATGATGGACGGCATCTTCATTTACATGCATATAAATGCAGTCGGCTACTTCTTCCCGGGTCACGTTACCGGCAAACATAAGGTCCAACACTTCACGACGCATCTGTTCCGGGTCCCGGCAGGTAAAGAGGATCTCCACCCGGTTGCAGGTGGAGAGCAGGTAATACTCCTCAAGTCCCTTCAACTGCTGCAGCCTGGCCAGTGGTTCCTCGTAGCCGGACAGGGCCAGTTTTTCCCGCACTGCCAGAGGGGTGGTCTTATGGTTTACTCCAAGCAGAACAATGGAATCACGCCCCATAGTTATGCACCCCTTTGAGTTGAAACCAGAGGGTCAGGAGAACCGCACCAAAGGCAATGATCGTCATGAGCGCTGCCCGCCGTCCCCGCCAGCCCATGGTAAAACGCTGGTGCATCAGTCCTGCATACAGGAACCAGGTGATCATGGACCAGATTATTTTCGGGTCCCAGTGCCAGTCCCGGCCACCCCATATCTGGCGGGCCCAGATGTAGCCTGTGAACATGCCCAGGGTCATGAGCGGAAAGCCGATACTGATGCAGTGCTGATTCAGTTTATCCAGGGCTTCAAGGGAAGGAAGGCGGGAGAAAAAATAACCGAACCGTTTCTGCTTGAGTTCCCGTTCCTGGAGGAGATACATCACTCCGCCGATCGCTGCCAGGGCCAGGAACGCATCGGCAACTATGGAGATGGAGGCATGCACAGGCAGCAGCCAGGACTGCATGGTCGGCGGAAGCGGCATTATTTCCCGGGAGGCAAGGGATGCAATCAACATGAGCAGCACCACCATAATACTTGCAAAGGTCCCGAAATTTTTTACAGTGTAGCGCCAGCGGAAAGAGAGATAACACCAGGAGATGGACCAGGCAAAAAAGGAAATGGTTTCATGGATACTGGTAATGGGAGTATGACCCGCTTCAACATAGCGGGCTATAATATTTGCAGTATGCAGAATGGCGGCAGCAAAAAAAACCGCGCGGGCAATACGACGCACATGTTTTTTCTGGGTAATGAAAAAAACTGTATAAGCTGCTGTTGCAAGAAAATAGGCAACAAAGCTGATTTGAAATAGCAGGTAGCTCATTTGTCCCTCGGTTGACCGATATCAAAGTCCACATCTGCTCCGAGTAATGTCTGCAGGTGTCTTGTCAGCAGATCCATCCGGCCGGATTTGATCCAATGGACTATATCGTCATGGAGAATATTTTGAAACAGTATTTTCCGTTCCGCACTGTCCCCGTCACCGGTAAGCAGTTGTTCCCTGAGCCGGGATATCAAATCCAGCAGCACCCCATACTCTTCTCCAAAACGTTCCGCAAGCTCTTTTCTGACCATGGCGGCAACGGCTGGACTCCTGCCGCCGGTGGATACGGCCAGGGTTAAGTCCCCACGCCTGACAACTGCAGGCACATGGAAATCACAGCGTTCAGGAGCATCAATCACGTTGACAAGCTGTCCGGCCCGATCAGCCTCCTTCCGGACAGCTTCCTGTACCTCTTTATTATCGGTTGCGGCAAAGACAAGCAGGGCACCGGTAAGATCATCATCTGCGTATTTTCTTGCCAGCCACTCAATGCGGCCTTCTTCAGCCAGCCGGGCCAGAGTTTCAGTCAGAAGAGGACTGATGACTCTTACCTGTGCACCGGCTGTCAGCAGACCGATAATTTTACGTTCCGCAACACTGCCGCCGCCCACAACAACACAGAGTTTATCAGATATTTCCAGGCAGACAGGATACATTGTGAGGTTGGTTGTCCATTCGGGCTGTAACAGGAGGCTTCTGGGCACCTTGAAAAGTAACAATTTTGCAAGGTGGTCTTCAGTCTTTCAGTTGATTTCCTCTCAGCGGGGACTTAAACGGGTGAGCAGGACCTCCTTGTCCTCTTCCAGAGTTTTAAGTACCCGCTTCGAGGCTGAAACTTCATATTCTTTTTCAGCTTTCTGCAGAAAAGGATACATGGATTTACGTTTGATATCATGGGCCATAAAGACAACGCCATCCGGTTTCAGTGTCTGTCGGATAATTCCCAGCAACGGATCAAAGAATTCGTCCCGAAACAGTATCTCAGCGCCCAGTATGACATCATAACGTTCCATTTTCGGGGGGTTGAGCCAGTCAAGGATTTCATAGCGCACGTTGTTCAGACCCGATGCCGCTGCGCTGACACGCTCAAAATCAAGGATCATTTCCTCTCCATCGCTTAGGGTAACCGAACATCCAAGGGCCGCAGCGGTAAGTCCCGGGGCAGCAAGTCCGGCACCAAGTTCGAGTACTGCAGTGCCTGGTGCAGGAGCCAGTGCCACCACAAAGCGCGAGAGAACAATGGCTGCGTCCCAGAGTTTCACCCAGTAGGGAAATTCCGAAGGATTCCTGAGAGGATCTTTACCTGCAAGTACCTGCTCAAGATCGGTAATTTTCAAGAGATGCAGATGAATATCAGAGCCGGGCTTCAGGGATTCAAAGCCGACTTTGTACTGTTTTTTTATTGTGCGGTAAAGTTCCTGCGCATCGGCAGGGAGTGTCTGTGGGTCCATGGTATTCTCTCGTATACATTGTCTGAGCAGGCGTCCGTCTGAAAAGCCGCCACAGGCCTTAAGCGGGTCTATAACATATTTTGTTGATTCCTTCATTCTCCTCGCCCTCTATTTTGCTCCACAAGGATGAACACTTGTTGCTGCCGTGATCCGGAGAGTATAATAGCCGGCCTGAAAAATGTTCAGTAATTTCATTTTAGGCAGAATGAGTAATTAATGGAGATTGCTCGATGACAGTCTTTGTTTGTTATCATTTAAAGCAGAGCAGGCGCTCAGCAGGTTGCCTACGCTCAAGCAGGTGAGGGGGAAAGATAAAAAAAAGTGTATACACAATAAACACAAAAAGCCGGTGGCGTGTACACGCCACCGGCTTTGTAAACAGTCAAAAAGCTCTCAGCTGGTCTTAGCAACCCTCGATGGCTTTTTTCTTGGCAGCCTTCACTTTAACACTGTCACCGGCTTTCATTTTTGTACCCTTGCAGGTCATGGTGACTTTATCGCCGTCAACAGCGTCAACAGTGCATTTTTCGGAACCAGCCAGGGCGATACCACTGCTCAGCGCGAAAGCTGCTACCATTACTACAGTTACGATTTTTTTCATGACATTCTCCTTTCTTAAATGGGATCTGAAATTATTATTACCCTTGACCACGTATTGATTTTAGCAACATAAGAGATTCGCAACATCTTGTCAACACGAAAAAAAATGCCACATCGTGCCACTGGATCGACGCTATTTTAAAAATGCCTTGATATCCCGTTCGAGAAGCTTATGGGGTATATAACCGGGGTATTTCTTGACAACATGTCCCTGCCGATTGACCAGAAAAGAGGTCGGAATGCCGGCAATACCACCAAAATCAGCAGCAGTTGCACGAGTTGCCATCAGGACCGGATAGTTGATTTTCTCCTGTTTGACGAGTTTGGCAACAATTTTTGGTCCGCCTTCATCAACAGAGAGAGCCAGCACGGAAAAACCCTGGGGGCCAAGTTCTTTCTGCAGCTTCTTCAGGGTCGGTATTTCCTGCCTGCAGGGAGGGCACCATGTTGCAAAGAAGGTAATCAGCAACACCTTGTTTTTAAAGTCCGTACTGTTGACGGCTTTGCCATCGGTCACAGAGGGTAATGTGAATTCCGGCATAACAACAGCAGCTACGGCTGCACTGCTGCCCAGCAGCAAGAGTGCAATCAGGGGGGCAGCTATTTGCACAATGATATTTCTCATTTGATCTCCTGTTCTATTCTAAGTAAAAATATACGGCTCGCATTTCTGCATTGCGGGCGAGGTTCTTTTTATACTCATGATCAGGAGTCTGTCAACAAAAGAAGCAGGTTTGCAAGAACAACTGCAAGATGTGCAGCCTTGAAAACAGTGTGTACGGATACCTGTTCTGTTCTCTGCAATGTCCGGTCAGCATGGCCGCTTCCCTGAAAATCATTGCCTTTTTACACCAGTCCGAGTAGATAAGAAAGTTTGTACATGGTTTTTTGAAATTTTTTTCAACTGGTGAACTGGAAGAGTTGAAGGGCTGGTTTTTTCCTGCACCGCCCAGACTATCTAATCGTATTTCTCTTTTCCGTAAAGCAGGCTAAAAAAACGGACTATTATGAAGATTCGTAACTTCCTGTTACTTTTTTTATTTCTTTTGCTTGCTCAGGTGTTTGCAGCCCATGCCAATATTATTGACTCCTGTGTGGCGGTTGTTAACGATGACGTTATCACACTGTCAGAGGTCAATGAGGCCGGCAAACCTATTTTTCAACGGATTGCTGAACAGGCTCCTCCGGAACAGCTCGCTGAAGCCCTGAAGCAGGCCAGGCAAACTGTTATCGATAAATTGATAGAAAAAAAACTGCTTGTGCAACAGGCAAAACAAATGCAGATCTCAGTCTCAGATGAAGATGTGGATCGTGCCCTGAAACAGATCATGAAACGCAATGGTACCACCATGGAGCAGTTTAGGGCTGAACTGGCCAGGATGGGCATGGATGAGCAACAGTACCGTGAAAATCTCAGGGACCAAATCCTGGGGTCCAAGCTGATTAACTATGAGGTCCGCTCCAAGGTTATTGTTCCGGAAGAACAGATAATCGACTATTACGACCAGCACTATACGGAACAGGTCGAGGCGGGTGGTTATTATATCCTGCAGATCGGTGTGACTGTTGACAGCGAGGGTGATAATCCTGCAGAGGCAAAAAAAACCGCCAGGAAAAAAGCGGAAAGGATTCGCAGTCTGGCCATGGGCGGGCAGGACTTCAAACAACTGGCCCGCCAGTATTCTGATCTCCCGTCAGCCGTTGACGGGGGAGATATTGGAGCTTTTCAGGAAGATGAAATGGCTTCATATATGCGGGATGCCGTAACCTCGCTCGAGCCCGGAGAAATCAGTCCTGTCGTGGAAAGTCCAGACGGTTTTATGCTTTTCAAGCTTCTGTCCAGCCAGGAAGGAAAGATTATTACCAAAGTCCCCTATGAATCTGTTAAAGAGGAAATCCGCAAGACCCTGTATCAGCAGGAGATGGAGAAACGGTATGATTCATGGCTTGAGGAGATTCGCAGCCAGGCATACATAAAAATCCTTTAGCAGTCATGCTGCTGAAAATTATAAAACGTACATCAATCAATGAGCACGCCAGATTTACAAAACACTGAAGCAGCAGGATATGATGTCCAGGACAGTACTGTCGGTATCCGGTTGCAGCTGTTGCGTGAGCAGAAGGGATTGAGCATCCAGGAAGTTTCCGAGGAAACACATATTTCCGCTTCCAATCTGAAGGCTATTGAGGGTGAAAACTATGATCAGCTGCCTGCAGACACCTTTATCCGCGGGCTGGTTACCATTTATGGAAATTTTCTGGGCATTGACGGTGCAGAGGCAGCCCGGATCTTTCTGCGCGAGCGTGATAACAGCCAGCCAAGAGGGTGGAGAAGCCGGCCGGGACGGGGAGGACATTCGCTGAGCCCGAAAAAACTTGCCGAACCTTCCCATATTTCGTCGGCAACAATTGCCACCATCCTGCTTCTGTTGATTGTTGTCTCATTTTCCGCTTTTTGCCTGTACACCGGCTGGAATCCATTTGGTTACTTCCTGGGCACGGAAAGTCGGACGACAGAGCCGTCGTTCAGTAGAACTCTGTCTTCTGAGACAGAGGAGATGGCAACCGAATCCACTGTGTTGCCTGCCGAAAAGCAGGGGATACCCCCTGTTCACACCAGTCCGGACAGCAAGACGGAAAACTGAACATGGCCATCTGCCACACCCGCGGGCTGGTCCTCAAAGTTGCAGACCATGGAGAATCCGACAAGATTGTCACCTTTTACAGCCCTGATCTGGGACGGGTAACCTCCATCGCCAAGGGCGCAAAACGCTCCAGGAAGCGTTTTGTCAACAAGCTGGAAGAATTTTCCCTGCTGGCTATCACCTGCCGTCCACCCAGGAACCGGGGGTTATACTTTCTCAGCCAGGCCGAACTCGAAAACCCTTTTCTTTCGCTGCGCAGCAGGCATGAGAGCTATGTGGTTGCCATGCTGGCCTGTGAGCTGATATTTCGTTTTACCAGTGAACAGGATCCGGACCCGGATATTTTTTCATTGCTCCTCTGGCTGCTCACATCAGTAAACAGGGGAGCCCAGCCGCTGCAGGTCGCAGCTCTGTTTCATCTCCGCCTGCTCAGCGCCACCGGATACCAGCCCCAGTTGAGTCACTGCAGCACCTGCAGGCGGGCTGTCACCAACAGCCGTTGCTTTGCTCTGCAACCTGCAAACGGCTCACTGGTCTGTAATCGTTGCAACAGTCATGTGCGGAACTCTAATTTCAGCCTGTCCCTCCAGACTATCAGATTTCTGCAGGCAGCTCAGCAGCTCAATATCCAGCGCCTTGAACGGTTGCAGATGCCCCTGCAGACGGCACAGGAAACCCTGCGTGTACTCCATCGCTATTCCCAGCATCTGCTCCAGCGCGATATCCACTCCTGGCGTATAGTGGAGCAGACACTCGTTAGCTGCCAAGACAGTTTAAGGCTACCTTGGAAAATTGCCTTTTCGCCCGATCTCTGTGTCACAGGAAAATGAAAAATGCTCACAT
>CAZKBZ010000041.1:12951-22920 GCA_964551175.1 uncultured Desulfobulbus sp. | reverse complement strand
TGAGCTTTGAATTTAAAATGAATTTTATAAACAGCAACCAAGACCGAAAAACCGCCGTGAAAGCTTGTCCGGTGTAGCGTATTGATAATAGGGAACCTTGAAAAATAAGCTAACCAGAATTATCTGGTTTTAATTGAGAATATTTATCATTAAAAGGGGTCAGAGTAAAATTAAACCTTTAATTTTACTCTGACCCCTTTTAATGTTGAATGAACATCCGAAAATCGGACGTGTGAGCCAGTCGGGTGCATTTTTTTGTTATGCGTTTTTGTTTGTTGTTTTTTATTTTTGTATATTACCGCCTAAAGGTAGCGTTTTGTTATGTATTTTTAGTAGGTTAAGAGGTGAAGTGGCAAAACTTACTTTGATTTTACAAATCGCTTCATTTTTCCAAACCAGTATTTGGCATATTCCTTATAATATTTGAATCTTGCTTCTAATTGATTTTTACAATCCTCCCATGAATCAACATCAGTCACCTCCATTTTACCACTATCATATACCACTACGTTTTTAATTTTTTGTTCATAATAACCATAATCTGTCCACATATTTAAACAAAGAGCATTCACATTACTGATATGGCCTGAAATTGTAATTATCAAATTTTCTTCACCAGACGGTGCTATGGTGAGGTCAACAGTATTCTCGAAGACCTTTTTGGTGCTGCTGAAAGTTTTATAGTAACTGGGAGGATGTTCTGGATACTTCCTTAAAATATAAAGATCTTCCGTGTAACAAGAAACCTTTTTAATTTTAACCGCATAGTCTCGTCTGTTTTTGACAACGAAATAAAAACGCGTAGTATCATCTAGGCGTCTATACGCAACTGTTTTTATAACTTTTAATGGTTTTCCACGGTTCTTGAAAAAATCTTTGACAAATAAACCAATAGCAACAGTTGCGGCAAGAGAGGCAGTGATATTAGTCAGTAATTGTATAGTGTTAAGGGTTTCTTGATTCATGTATCAAATTGATCATTTTTAGGGTGAACGTAATTTTTATTTTGCATAACAGTGTTAATAACTGGAAAAATTCCTCAATATCACCCTATATCTGGCTTATTTTTCCATTTATTTAGATATTAAGTCTATTATCTGGAAAATACTTTCCAGTTATCTCATTTTTCTTTAGTTTGTCCATTTATTTTGATATTATCACGGGCAACATGGAAAGAAAAACAAATTTTATACCAGATCCTAAGCTGAAACTCATGGATCAGGTTCGTGAGACCCTGCGTTACTACCATTATGCCCGGTCAACCGAAAAGACCTATTGTCACTGGATCTTGCGTTATATCAATTTTTACGACAAGAAGCGTCATCCTAAAGACATGGGTGCCAGGGAGGTGGAGCGTTTTTTGTCCCACCTGGCATCTCATCAGAACGTGTCGGCTTCAACCCGGAAACAGGCACTCAATGCGTTGGTTTTTCTCTATCGTGATGTCCTGCTGACTCCCCTTGATCACACCATTGCTCCTGTCCGCTCCAAACGTAAACGTCGTCCGCCGACTGTTCTTACAGCTGAAGAAGTTGACCGTATTTTCGCTCAGATGCGTGGTACCCATTTATTGATGGCACGGCTGATCTACGGTTCCGGTATCCGGCTTATGGAATGTATCCGGCTGCGTATTCAGGATGTAGATTTTGGCCAGGGCCGGATTTTCATACGCTCCGGCAAGGGCGGAAAGGACAGAACCACCTTTCTGGCCAGGATGATTCGTGAGGAACTTCGACAACATATAGAGCGGGTAAAAGAACTGCACCGCAGTGATCTTGAGCAGGGCTTTGGAGAAGTTTACCTTCCTGATGCATTGGCAGGAAAATACCGGGCAGCTGCCCGGGAAACATCCTGGCAGTATGTGTTTCCGGCACGGTCCCGCTCCATTGATCCCCGCAGCGGCAAGGAGCGCAGGCATCATGTACTTGAGTCCGGCCTGCAAAAGGCTGTCAAGGCAGCGGTGAAAAAGGCAGGTATCGACAAGCGGGCCACAGTACACACCCTGCGTCATTCTTTTGCCACCCATATGCTGGAACAGGGTACCAATATTCGTATTCTCCAGGAACTCCTGGGACATGCCGATGTGAAGACAACGGAAATATATACCCATGTGATGCGTAAGGATATCAACTTTCTGCAGAATCCCCTGGATCGTCTCTATGACCGATAATCCTCCGCATATTCTTCTGCTGGAGCCCTATTACGGAGGTTCGCACAAGGCTTTTCTTACCGGGTTGCAGCACTATGTAGACTGGCATTTCACCCTGCTTTCCCTGCCGGCCAGAAAATGGAAGATGCGGATGCAGCTTGCCGCGCCCTGGTTTGCAGAACAGATTTTTTCTCTTATTGCGGAAGGGATCTGTTTTGATGCAATTTTGACGTCTACCTTTATTGATGTTGCTGTTCTGCGCAGTCTGCTTGCAGGCAGGGGTATCCGTCTGCCGCTGGCAGTCTATTTTCATGAAAACCAGTTCAACTATCCCGGCCAGGTACCTGATCCTGCAGCATTTCAGTTCTCCTCCATCAACTTTACTTCAGCCCTGTGCGCTGACAGACTTGCCTTTAACAGTCATTATAACCTGGAAAGTTTTCTTGCAGGTATTCGGGGATATCTGAAAAAAGCTTCTGACATGGAGTTATCTTACCTGGTAGAAAGAATTCGCAGCAAGTCAGTTGTACTGTATCCGGGAGTGGATTTTCGCTTGATTGATGCGCAAACAAAACAAAAGAAAAAGAACAGTGACATTCCGGTCATTGTCTGGAACCATCGCTGGGAACATGACAAGGATCCGGAAACTTTTTTCCAGGCATTGTTTGAGCTTGCCGGAGAGTATGATTTTCGTATTATTGTTCTGGGTCAGCAGTTTCGCTGCCAGCCTGAAATTTTCAGAAAGGCGGAAACAGAGCTTGCTGACCGGCTGGATCATTTTGGTTTTGTTGACAGTCGCAAAGAGTATGCCCGGCTGCTCGGACGTGGTGATATTATCGTTTCCACGGCCAGACATGAATTTTTCGGCATGGCGGTGCTGGAAGGGGTGCGGGCGGGATGCAGGCCCCTGGTACCGGACCGGTTGTCGTACAGGGAGTTGTTTGCACCCAAGTTTCGTTATCCTGAGCATGGTTTTAAACGACATCTGCAACAGCTGCTGTCCCGGAACAGGGATGCATTGCTTTCTCGGGCCGAGGGCGTCCGGATGACGGAATCGTATAGCTGGCCTGTGCTTGCTGAAAAGTATTCTAACTGGCTGGAGGCTGGTGTGAATAGAAGCGATACAGTATGTGAATAATATAATGGCCATTTTCATATTTTATCATGTTTTCAGCGTGCAGGTTTGGGATGAAGGGATTACAGAGATGAAAAGCTTGAGGCACCCTTGAATTTGTGAGGCAGGATCAATGGAAAAATATTCAGATAAAAAAAGAGGAACCCATGGCTGATAATATAATTCTGATAGGTTTCATGGGGGTGGGCAAGGGCAGGGTCGCCAGAACACTTGCTGCCATGACCGGTCGTTATGCTGTGGATACCGATGACCTGATTGAGTCCATGGTTAACATGAAGATACGAAAAATTTTCCAGGAGCACGGCGAGCCCTGGTTCCGGCAGATGGAGCAGCAGACCGCCGACTGGCTTGAATATCATGTAACCGGCACGGTGGTGTCCACAGGAGGAGGATTTTTCAAAGTAAAGAACATTAACCGGCTGGGCAGGGTAGTGTATCTTCATTCCCCGGTGGAGGCTATTTTCGAGTCCATAACCGGTCATGAAAAGGCAAAGAAAAAGATAAAGAAACGTCCCCTGCTGAAGGATATGGACCGGGCCGTTGAGCTGTTTAACGAACGGCTTCCCCAATACCGAAGAATTGCAGACTATGAAATTTCTGTGGAAGGCAGAGAACCGGCCGACGTGACTGCTGAAATTACCCATCTTGTGCGGAGATGAAAACTGTAGGGCACCTTGCAAAATAGCAATTTTGCAAGGTGCCCTAAACCTGATACCTGATACCTGATACCTGACACCTGACACCTTCCATATGACTGAAATAAAGAAATTTACCATGGGTTCTGATCCGGACAGAGATGCCTGGCTGACCAATTTTTATACGGAAAATCATCTGGCCTACGAGGCTTTTCCCGAGCAGGTGGCCTCGCCGGAACAGCTTAACTTCATGGTTCACATGGGCGGTGAACCGTTCTACTATCCCTGCTCCGATGATCTGTTTGCGGCCATAATTGAAAAACGGGCAGATACCATGCTGACCTCCGCCTATATCAAAATCTGGAGCAGGCTTGAAAGGCTGGTTCGGGAAGTGGTAAAGGATGAGTTCAAGCAGAAGTACCTGCTCAGTCTGCTCTCCATCAAGTACCAGCATGAAATTTCCTCCAAGGTGCTGCTGCCCGGCCGACTGGAAAAGAGATTGCTGGCCATTTTTACCACGATCAGCGAGATTTCCCGGCCCCTTGCAGAGTGCAAGGAAACGGAAAACAGCAGGGCTGCCGCTTTTCTTGAACGATCCGATTTTCAGAGGGCATTCAACTCTCTTGATGGTCTTGAAATACATGACAGGACCACACTGGATGATATCGATTTGCAGTTGCATTTACTCAGGTTGCGCAGGCTGCTGGTGCTGTCGACGGTGAAGGAGATCTGGAAAGATGATGCTCCACCGCCCATGGATGAGCTTGAAAAGGTCATGAATGAACCCATCAGGACCAGTGGCTGGCAGTGGACGACTGACTGGCTGCAGGATGTTGTTTCAGGCAGAAGGAGACCATATATTCTCTGGATCGGGGGCCGCAGCGGTGAAATAGTTTTTGACCTGGCCATTATCCGTATCCTGCAGAAAATGGGAATCAAGGTCATTCTGGCGGTAAAACAGGGATTTTATTATCATCGGATTTCATTTGTCGACCTGCTGGAAGATCCGATCCTGGGGGAGCTGCTTTCCGGTGTCCGTTTTATCGGCGATGCCGCTATTTCAAAGAATGAACTCCTGACTCAGCTGAACAGCAGTAACCGGTTGCTGGTTATTTCCGATGGAACCAGGGAGCGGTTCAATCCCCTTGTCACTTCAATAACCTTTGCCCGCGCGTTCAAGGAAGCGGACCTGATTATCAGCCGTTGCCCGGGCAGTCGTGAGTGCATTAATAACCATTTCCTGTTCACCCGTGACCTGGTTTCCATTGTTGGAGAGGAAAGCGGCAGGGTGGATATCGGTCATAAACCCCATCATCCAGATGTTGTACGTTTTTCCGAATCCACTCTGCGCGGTAAAGCTGAGGCCCTGGTCCAGTCAGTGAAAAAGGAAAAGGATAAGGGCAAGATCATCATGTTTTACTCTGCTATTGTCGGTTCCATTCCAGGCCAGTTGAGCATGGCCAAGCAGATTCTTAATGTTTTTGTTGAATATCTTCGTTCAACAATGCGAAATACTGTTATTATTAACCCTGGTGAGCATTTTGAGTGGGGAATGGATGCCGATGATATTATGTACATGTGGGAGATTTTCCAGCGTTCCGGCGTGATTGATATCTGGCGTTTTCAAACCACGTCTGATATTGAAAAGGCATTTGAGTTGATGGGGGAAAAGGTGCCTCCGGAATGGACAGGCAAGGATGCCACCTATTCAACCGGATGTACCAAGGAAATGGAGATTGCCATGGATATTCAGAAAAAGTATCCTGAAATGCAGCTTATCGGGCCATCCTGGGAAAAGTTTCAGCGACGTAAAGAGTATGGCGTCGGCAAGCTTTATGATCGCGCCCTGGCTGAGAGCAGGTAGGGGTACTGGGGGGTTGTATTTGGGTCTATGCAGCAGGAAGAGTGCGGAAAAGGTCAATCCGGAGAAGTGTTGAAACAGGATTATGGCAGAGAGTGGAAGCTCCTTGATGCCGTTCCCCGGTATATTCTTCTGTTTGACTGCAATGGCAATATCATGACGGCCAACAGATGGTTTCTTGCTGCCGCGGGACTTGGCAGAAACGAAATTGCAGGCATGACCCTGCAGGATCTGGAGCCCTGTTATCCCATGCAGCCTGTCGGAGAACTGTGTGCAGAGATACAAATGCAGGGATCCTGGACCGGCCGGACACAGCTGACAGCAAAAAACGGGCAGGTTCTGCCGGTGGAGCAGACCTGTACTTTTTTTGAAGATGAGACCACTAAATGTATTGTAAGTATAGGTCATGACATCAGTGAATTAATCAGGGAAAAAGAGCAGCAGGAAGCCAGGCTGCGCAGAGCTGAACAGGCTGTGGAGGCTGCAGGTCGCATGAGGAGCGAGTTTATCGCCAATATGAATCATGAGATTCGCACGCCCATGAATGCCATAATCGGTTATTCCGAGATGCTCGCAGCATCAGAGCTGGGAGAACGGGATCAGCGTTATGTAAAAACCATCTGCAAGAACGGTGCGACCCTGATCTCCATCCTGAATGATGTCACCGAGCTTTCTAAGCTTGAGTCGGGGTCAGCGGTAGTCAATAAAAAAAGTACGGATATTCGATCCCTTGTTGATGAGGTGACTGACCAGGTAACAGACCGGCTGCCTGCTGAAAACATCGATTTTTCCTGGACCGTACAACCGGATCTGCCGGTTTTTTTTATGCTGGATGACAACCATTGCCGGCAGATATTGACCAATCTGCTCAGCAATGCATTCAAGTTCACCAACAGAGGACGAGTTACTCTTGCTGTAACAGGAGAGGCCGCTGATGGTGATGGTATTGATCTCTCTTTCACGGTAACAGATACGGGTGTTGGCATTTCCGCTGAAGAGCAGAAATGTCTCACTGTTTTTTTTGAGCAGCAGGAAGAAACGATTGAACACCAGTGCGGAGGACGTCTTGGTTTGACGCTCTGTGCCCGACTTGCCCGGATAATGGGAGGGCGAATTTCCCTGAGCAGTGAACCGGGGCAGGGCAGTTGTTTTGTTTTCAGCCTGCCTGCCGAACCGGTAGGTGATGTTGAAAGAAGAACGGGTGACCCCGGGCACCATCTGCAGAAATCAGATAATGATGCACCGCCCCTGTTGCTCGTGGTTGATGATATGCCGATGATTTCAGCTGTTATCCACGATTTTTTTTCCAGCAAGTCTGTTGAAGTTCTGGTGGCGGATAACAGTGAAGACGGGCTGGCTCTGGCACGGTCGCGACAGCCGGATCTTATTCTGATGGACCTCAGCCTGGCTGGACTTGACGGCCGGGCAGTCACCCGCCTGCTCAGGGAGGACGACAGGACAGCACATATCCCCGTGGTTGTCATGACCGGCCGCATGCTTGAGGAAAAGGATTACACGCCGCTTTTTGATGATTTTCTGGCAAAACCGTTTCATCTTCATGAATTGCAGCAACTGGTAGAACGTTTTATCGGCCTGAAAGAAGAGTGTGCTGCCGGGACGCTACCGGCCGGAAATAAATATGCCCAGAATGAGCTGACCAGCCAGATCCGGGCCTCCTGGCAGCAGGATCTTGCCGTCATGCTTGAGCAGGCCCTGGTCAGCGGCAGCCTGGATGCCGCATTTACCTTGGGCCGCCGGATCTTTGAGCGTGGTGAACTGTTGGGATTTGAGCAGTTGACGGACTTAGGCAGACAGCTGCAGGACTATGCAGCCGGCCCGGATATTCTTGGTGTTGAGCAGTTGCTGGCAGTTCTTCAGCAAAGCACTGGTGAGCGTAAATGAGGCTTGAAATTTATAAACCACTGGTATTTATCGTTGATGATGTGCCGGAGAATATCCAGATTGCCCTGTCACATTTAAAGAACCTGGGGTATGAATTTGCCTATGCCACTTCAGGTGAAATGGCACTGGAAAGGATTCAGAACCGTCCTCCGGATCTTATCCTGCTGGATGTGATGATGCCCGGTATGAGCGGTTTTGAGACCATTCAGGCTCTTCGCAGGAATATTAATCTGCGCTCCATACCGGTTATTTTCCTGACAGCAAGAACAGAACCGGAAGATATCAGCAGGGGATTTGAACTCGGAGGAGTTGATTATATAACCAAGCCCTTTCACGGTGCGGAACTGCGTTCCAGGGTTCGCAACCATCTGGAGCTTCATAACTACAGAACAAAGCTTGAGAAAAAGGTACGTCAGCGAACCCGGGAGACAGAGCTGCTCAAGGATATTATTATCGTGGCCATGGGTGAGCTGGCAGAGCACAGGGATCCTGAAACAGGCGGCCATATTCATCGTACCAGGGCCTTTGTAAAAACACTTGCCGAAGCTCTATTCGAGCAGGAAAAATTTTCGGATATACTGACTCCTGAATACATTACTCTTCTCTACAAAACCGCACCACTCCACGATATCGGCAAGGTTGCCATCCGTGATTCGATATTGCTGAAACAGGACAGGTTGACCGCTGAAGAGTTTGAGGAGATGAAAAAACATACACTGTATGGCGAGGAAGTTATTATCAAGCTGGAACAGATGGCAGGGGAGCAGATTGCCTATCTGCAGTGTGCCAAGGAGATTGTCTCCAGTCATCATGAAAAATATGACGGCACAGGGTACCCAAGGGCATTATCAGGTGAAAATATCCCCCTGGCCGGCAGGATCATGGCAATTGCAGATGTCTATGATGCCCTGACGACACAGAGGCCTTATAAAGAGGCCATCAGCCATGAAGAGACAAAAGAAATCATGAAAGAGGGGTGCGGCAGCCATTTTGATCCGGTTGTTTTTAACGCCTTTGAGACAGTTGAACGCCAGTTCCATGAGATTGCAGTCCTGAACAGTGAAGACTGACGCTCTGCGGTTTATGGTGGACACCACACGGGGCTTGAATTTTCATTCGAGGGCACCTTTATCGACCCTGTACCCTATTCGGATACGAGCAGGGGAGCCCCTGGTAGTTGATAAATTCCAGAGTGTTGTCGTCCAGCGAACTGATGTAGTCCGGAGTCAGCGGTATTTTACCTCTGCCGCCGGGAGCGTCCAGGGCGTAGGTGGGAACGGCCATGCCGGAGACCGAGCCGATCAATCTTTTCATAATCTTAAGTCCGGTGCTGACAGAGGTCCGGAAATGACCTGTGCCGCGGGTCAGGTCCGCCTGAAAGAGATAGTAAGGTTTGACACGTATCTGCAGCAGCCTGCACATCAACTCCCTGATAACTTCCGCTGAATCATTCACTCCGCGCAGGAGCACGGTCTGGCAACCCAGGGGAATTCCTGCATCTGCAAGCATGGTGCAGGCCCGGGCAGCCTGTCCGGTGATTTCAGCCGGGTGATTGAAATGGGTGTTGATGTAGAGAGGATGATATTTTTTCAGCATTGCCACAAGTTCAGGCGTGATCCGCATGGGCAGGGTACAGGGAATTCTGGTGCCGATGCGGATAACCTCAATGGTTTTAATTTCTTTCAGCTGTTTGAGAATATTCTCCAGGCGCTGGTCAGAGAGAAGCAGCGGATCTCCTCCTGAAATGAGTACTTCCCGGATAGCAGGGGTTGCACGCAGGTAAGCAAGACCTGCTGCAATGGTCCTGTCCGTTATCACCATTTCAGCCTTGCCCACCTTGCGTTTGCGGGTACAGAACCGGCAGTACATGGCGCATTCACTGCAGACCAGAAAGAGTGCCCGGTCCGGATATTTATGGACCAGGTTGGGGACCGGGCTTAAATTCTCCTCTCCCAGGGGATCAATCAACCCCTGCGGATCAACCAGCTCCAGCTTGTCCGGTACAGCCTGCCTGAAAAGCGGTGCGCCTTCTTTTTTTATCAGCTTAAGATAGTAGGGAGGAATACGAAAGGGGTACTGTCCGGCAACAGCAGCAACATCAGTTTCATTGCAATCCAGTTCTCTGCACAGGGCTCTGCTTGAGGTAATGGAATTTTTTATTTCCTGCTGCCAGCTTGTCATTGCTTCATAATGTCAATAGGTGATATAGGTGAATTTGAATCAATTGAGTTGTATAACCATCATGGGCCATGTCCGTCAACGGGAAGGGTGGCCGGGAGAAAAAAAT
>CAZKBZ010000041.1:0-12851 GCA_964551175.1 uncultured Desulfobulbus sp. | reverse complement strand
TATAACCATCATGGGCCATGTCCGTCAACGGGAAGGGTGGCCGGGAGAAAAAAATGTCTGAAAATTCCGCTGTGTTCAAATATGACGAGTATGGCAATACCCGTGAAATCTATGTTTATGCAAGTGGCTCAGAGCTGTACGGGAATGCGTTTATCAACAAGGGAACCGGATTCAGCCGGGAGGAACGGTTGCGGTTGGGGCTGACTGCCATGCTGCCGCCCTCCGCGCGCAGCCTGGAGGAGCAGGTAAACAACAGCCGGGCCAAGGTTGAAGCAAAAGATTCCGATATTGAGCGATTTATCTATATCCGTTCCCTGTTTGACCGGAACGTGACCCTGGCCCATGCCCTGATCAAAAGTGATATCGGCCGTTACATGTCCATTATCTATACCCCTACGGTGGGACTGGCCTGCCAGAATTACTCGTCCATGTTCCGTTCTGCCAACGGGCTGCATTTTTATCCCGGCAATATTGAACATGCTGAAAACGTACTTCGTCGTTTCCAGCAGCGTGACATCAGGGTGGCGGTTGTCACGGATAACCAGGGTATCCTGGGTATCGGCGACCAGGGAGCAGGCGGTATCGCCATCTGTGTGGGCAAGTTGATGCTGTACACCCAGGGTGCGGGCATAGCACCCTGGCATTGTCTGCCCATATCGCTGGATGTGGGCACAAATAATGAGGCCCTGCTCAATGATGATGAGTACCTGGGCTGGAGGCACAAACGGATTACCGGGGATGAGTATATTGATTTTATCCAGCGTTTTGCCAGAGCATTCCGCAATGTTTTCCCCCATGCCCTGTGCCAGTGGGAAGATTTTTCCAAGCAGAATGCCTTTGCCATTCGCGATACCTATCTGCATGACCTGATCTCGTTTAATGATGATATCCAGGGCACCGGTGCGGTAGCACTTGCGGGTATTTTTACTGCCATGAAGATCAAGCAGGAAAAACTGTCCGATCAGGTATTCCTGATCCATGGAGCCGGGGCAGGCGGCATAGGGATTGCCGAACAGATCAGGACGGCGCTCTGTGAAGAAGGCATGAGCAGTGCAGAAGCGCAGGCCAGAATATTTACCCTGGATTCCAGAGGACTTATCACCTCGGACCGTGACCTGCTGCCCTATAAGCAGAAATTTGCCCATGATCCGGCTTCGCTTGCATGGCTTACAGATGAAAAAGATCTGCAGCTTGAGCAGGTGGTAAAAAAGGCTGGTATTACCGTACTCATCGGAACTTCCGGCCAGGCAGGCTGCTTTAACCGTAATGTTGTCAACGGTGTGCTTGACCATACAGACCGTCCGGTTATCATGCCGTTATCCAATCCTACGGACCATGCCGAGGCTGTACCGGCAGATCTGTACAACTGGACACAGGGAGGGGCTCTGGTGGGAACCGGTTCGCCGTTTCCGGATGTTGTGTATAAAGGAACTTCATACCGGATCGGTCAGGCCAACAATGTTTTTGTCTTTCCAGGTGTCGGTCTTGGTACCCTGGCCTCCGGTGCCCGTGAAGTGGTACCGGAATTTTTTACTGCTGCAGCTAAAGCAGTATCGTCCTGTGTCAGCAAAGAGGCCATGGCCCGGGGTACGCTGCTGCCTCCGGTGACTGAACTGGCTGATGTGAGCCTGAAGGTAGCGCTGGCCGTGGGAGAGTCAGCCATCAGAAACGGTGTGAGCCGGCGCTGCGCCTTTTCAAGCTTTCAGCATGAAGATGATCCGGTTCGGCTGCTGGAGCTGATTCGCAGGATGCGCTGGCAGCCGCATTACCTGCCGCTGGTGGCAATGTAGAAGAGTGGAAATCAAACGGAAAGGGGAAGAGGAAAACGGAAAAGAGGGTACATATTGCTCTTTTCCGTTTTCTCTTCCTGGATTATCTATCGCATTACAGCCGGTTTAACGGGCCATCTGTTTTCCCCGGAGTTTATGAAACCAGATGCCGCTGAGGAACCATGAGTAAGCATAGGTACCAATGATAATGAAGATAAAGGCCTTGACGATATCCATGGCAGATCCGTCCAGGGAAAAAGCCGGAACATAGCCGAACAGAAAGGGGCCGAGGTAGAGGAACTTGGCGAATTTAAATGAGGTAAAGGCGGTCTTCCACATGTTGGCCTTGGCAATGGTGGCGCCTGCAAAGGCGGCAATGCACACCGGAGGCGTGATGTTGGAATCCTGGGACAGCCAGTACACGATCATGTGGGCTGCAATTGGATTAACACCGAGATGGGTCAGGGCGGGAACCGCAACCACGGCAGTGATCAGGTACGCAGCCGTAACCGGCACACCCATGCCGAGAACCAGTGAGGCCAGGGCAATGAGGAGTATGGTCAGCCACAGTTTACCGTTGGCCAGCTCAATAACGATATCAGCAAAGGTCAGTACCAGGCCGCTGAAGGTGAGCACGCCGATGATTATACCGATGACCCCTACGGTTGCGCCGATTTTGAGGCTGCTCTCCGTACCTGTACGCGCTGCCTCGACAAAACGCCTGAAGTTATCCCTGGTATCATCCTTGAAGCGAATATAGATAAACAGAGCAATCAGAATTCCGGGGATAACACTCAATTTTTCAGGGATATGCAACAGGTTTCCGATAAAGATGGCGCAGACCAGGAGTGCCATGGTGAGATCCATGCGCAGGTCTTTATGCACCCAGCTGATGAACAGGCAGGAGACAACACCCATGATTGCCGAAAAGCCGGGTGAATAACCGGTGAGCATCAGAATAGTGAGAAGTACCAGGGGCAGGATATAGTACCATTCTTTTCTCAGGATATGCCAGGCACTGTGTTCGCTTTTCTCTCCCTTGATATTGTGGATCTTGGCTTCAAAATGGACCATCATGAAGACTGAAAAGACATACATGAAGGCGGGAAACATGGCAACCAACATGATTCTGGAATAGGGAACGCCTGTCAGTTCAGCCATGATGAATCCACCGGCCCCCATGATAGGCGGCATGAACATGCCGGCAATGGAAGCAGCCGGTTCAATACCACCTGCAACGTGGGGCCTGAATCCGGCTTTTTTCATCATCGGAATGGTGAAGGCCCCAGTGGATACAGTGTTGGCTATGGCACTGCCGGAAATGGAACCGAACAGGCCGCTGGCAACCACGGCTACCTTTCCGGGTCCGCCTACTTTGTGACCGACCGCGGCCAGGGGGAAGTCGATAAAGAATTTCTGGGCCCCGCATTTTTCAAGGAAGGCACCGAAAAGAACAAACAGGATAACATAGGTGGCGAGAACGTTGGCCATGATGCCGAATACGCCGTCGCTTTTGTAGAATATAGAGGTGCAGACGCCCTGGAATGTTTCACCGCCATGGGCAATCAGATCAGGCATGTAGGATCCGTACACACCGTAGAGCAGCATGATTATGCCGATAAGGACAAAGACAAAGCCGACAACACGCCTGGCCAGCTCTATACCGATCAGCACACCGATGATAGCTATACCCATGTCAAGGGGAGTCTCTGCTCCGACACGGTAGTTGATTGTCTCAAAGTTGTACATCCAGTAGCCGATAGTGATGATGGACAGCAGTATCAGCAGGTAGTCGACAACCCGCAACCATTTGGTTTTTGATTTGTAGGTCAAAAAGACGAGGATATAGGTGATGATGATATAGATGCCCCGATGATACTGGGTGGCTGCCGGTTGGACAATGGCTGAATAGGAATAAAATACAACAAGGAAGACTGCCAGCACATCAAAGATAATCTGCTCGAATCGGTGTAGTTTATCGTAAAGCATACTGGTTTTTTTACCGTTATCTGTGCAGAACAACGAAAAAACCGGGACTCATCAAGTTGTAATGAGACCCGGTTTTGTTGTACAGCAGGATTAATAAAAAGGTTAAAGGGATTTTCCCGTTATGCTGTCAGGTCTACTTCAGCATACCTTTTTCTTTCCAGAATTTTTCAGCACCGGGATGGAATGGTGTAACGATATTTGTTGCACCGGTTTCCAGGCTCATATCCTTGAAGGTTTTTTTCTGCTCTTTCATGTGGGCCAGTCCCTCATCGGTGTAGATCAGGCTGAGCAGGTTATAAACAACGTCCGCCGGTACGTCCTTGTTGGCTACCCAGAGAGCGCTGTCCTGGAAAGACGGGGTGTCGTGATCAACACCTTTGTAGGTTCCGGCTGGGACTGCCAGTTTGCCGAAGTAAGGATATGCTTTGAAAAATCCTGAGGCTTCGGCATCGGCACCCAGGTCAACCAGATCAATTTTGTTGGTCTGGGCAGCCTGGATAACAGCTCCGCTCGGAAAAGCGGTAAAAAGCCAGAAGGCATCAAGCTGATTGTTACCGAATGCTGCTGCAGCATCGTTATAGCCCATGGCATTCCGTTCAATTTTATCCCAGATGCCGAGATGACTGAAAAAGAGCTCACAGTTGGCAAAGGCGCCTGAACCGGCATTGCCGACGCCGACTTTCTTGCCGATAAGGTCCTTGGTCGACTTGATACCTGAATCGGCCCGGACAACCAGCTGGGCCGGAGCACCGTAAAGCCAGGCTACTGCCATCACATTCTCATATTTTTTGGGATCATTTTTCATCTTGCCTTCACGGCCAAGCCATACATGACCGGAATAAACAACACTCATCTGCTGTTTGCCGGCATCGGTTTTACGCAGGTTCTCAACTGAACCGGCGGAAGACTGGGCCTTGACGGTATAGTCGGCTGCCTCTTTGACCGGCTTGTATACCTGGATGGCATTGGCTACAACCTGGAATGTTCCACCGGCCGGTCCGCCACCAAAGATTATTCTCTCTTTTTTGGCAGTGGCATCGCCAGGTGATCCGAAAACAAACATTGCACAGGCAACACTTCCGACAAGAGCACCCAGAAATTTTTTCTTCACGATAATTCCTCCTGATAATAATGGTTGGCAACAGGGGATGAACCAGAGTGTTCATTACCCGGTAACAGCTGAATCCGTTATATAATCTTGTTCAGGATTCAGTGAGCTGTAGATCTGATACCGAATATTTTTCACAAATTCAGTATCAGGCTGAACTATAAACCTGCACGTCGGGAAATACAATCGGTAAATTTCAGATTCTGCTGTAAGAAAAATTCTTACAGGGAGGGCGGATAATATGGAATCGGGACGTTTAACGTTTATGTTTCGATTAAATGGTTTTGAATAGCAAACCTGGACAGATCGGCATTGTTTCGCAGATTGAGTTTTTTCAGTAAACGACTGCGGTAAGTGTCTACGGTTTTGACGCTGATTGAATATGTAGAACCGATCTCCCTGTTGGTATAGCCCAGCGCCAGGCGCCTGAGAACCTGCAGCTCCCGTTTGGAGAGTGAGTCAAGGGCAGACATGCCATGGGTTCCCCGGGCAACATGTAATGCCAGAGCTTCTGCAGTTTCAGCGGTAAAATAGCGATGACCATCGTATACCTTATGTATGGCGGCCACCAGTTGTTCAGGGGCGGATCTTTTGGTGATATACCCCATTGCTCCGGCTTCAACGGCTTTTACCACATACTGTTCCTCTTCATACATTGTGAGGATGATAACAGGCAGTTCAGAGCCGAATTCGTCATGGATCCGGGCTGTTGTTTCCAGGCCATCAAGTCCGGGCATGGAAATATCTATGACAGCGACATCAATATCAGTTTCCCTTGCCTTGCGAAGGGCCTCTTGGCCATCCGCTGCTTCGGCAACAACTTCCATACTCTCATCTTCCTCGACAATACGGCATAATCCGGCTCGAACGATCGAATGATCGTCTGCCAACAGAACTTTAATCATATTTGACGTCTTCTGTTTCATATCAGGAAGTAACCTGAAAGGAGATAACGGTTCCTTGTCCCGGTTCTGAATTGACCAGGAGTTCTCCTCCGACCAGCAATGCCCTTTCACGCATGCCGGTGAGTCCCAGTCCGCTGGATTTCTCTACGCTGCTTACCTGAAAGCCGCAGCCGTTATCGGCAATACGGAGTTGTAGAATCCCTTTTTGACCCTGAAGATTTATTTCAACATAGTTTGCTCCGGAATGCCTGGCCACATTGGTGAGAGCCTCCTGGGTAATTCTGTAGGCTGCAGTGGCAATGGTTCCATTGACAGACGGAACATTTTCGTGTCTGAAAACAATAGTTATACCCGATCTTCTCTCAAAATCTGCAGTATAGAGGTCAAGGGCGTCTACAAGACCTAGATCATCAAGCATGCCGGGCCGAAGTTTGAATGCGATGCCCCGCACCTCATCAATGGACTGGTCAATCAGCTTGCACATGGCGTTGGCACGCGTTGCGCAGTCAGGCTCTTTCTCTGCAAGTCGTTTTTCCAGCCAGACAGCATCCAGTCGAAGGGCTGTCAACACCTGACCGAGCTCATCGTGAAGTTCTCTGGCAATGGCTGCTCGTTCAATTTCCTGGCTGTTAATAACCGATGCCGAGAGCCGCCTGAGCTGATCCCTGGCCATACTGATTTCCTCAGTCCTTTTTAAAACCTGCTGTTCAAGTTCTGTGGAGTAACGGCTTAACTCTTCCTTAGCTTTCTGCAGCATTTCCTCTGCATGTTTTCTTTGTGTTATATCGACAGAAACGGCAAGTGAATGGACGAGTACCCCTTTATTGTCTCTTACGCTGATTGCTGACAGGAGAATATCGATAATTGTGCCGTTCTTTTTTACAATCCGATATGGGATATCTTTGACAAATCCTTTTTTTAAAAAAACAGGAATTATGGTTTCTTCAGCATATCTGCACGAATTTTCTGTAAAAAAATCTGTTATCTTTTTTCCGATGACTTCTTCTCGACTGTAGCCAAGGGTTGTCAGCCAATGATTACTGACACTTATAAGGTGGCCCGAAGGATCAATAGAGTGAAGCATGGCCGGGGTGTCATTGTAAAGAGAACGATACCGACTATCACTTTTCTTCAGCGCTTCCTGCGCATCTTTTCGCTGCTGGATTTCTCTGGCAGCTTTTCTGTATAAAAAGAGAACGGATAATCCGACAAGAACGGACAGGGTAAGTGCAAGCTGGCCGGTAATGCGGAGCAAGGGATTGGAGACTGCCTGATAAACCGACTTCATATCGCGCAGATAAATAACATGCCACCCTGGATAGTTATTCAGCGCAGATGTATACATCAGATAACGATTGTTGTTCAGATCAATGCTTCTGTTTTCTGCCAACGGTTTGAGGCCTATCCAGTTCCACGGGCCATTACCGAATTGTTTGGAGTTTGCTATTTCTTTTTCATCTTGAGGTGTAAGCCTGTTGAACGTGCTGTAAACCCACTCTTTGTTGTTGGAAATAAAGATAACTCCATGGGGGTCTGTCATGAGAATATACTCGTCTTCCAATGTGATCAGTTCATTCTCAATCAGTTCAATTGAAGTTTTGATCACCGCAACACCAAGTACTTTGACTTTATTCCTGTCATAAATGGGATAGGAATAGTATCCTCCACGTTTTCCGGAGGTGGTCCCGAGTGCCAGGTACGTGGCAGCCCGGCCCTGGATGGCCTCGGTGAAATAGGGCCTGAAACCGAAATTAAGAAACATGAAACTGTCCTTGTCGTTCCGGTTGCTTGTTGCCACCGTCGTTCCCTCACCATTCAAGATGTAACTGACATCAATGGCCAGGGTCCTTGTGAAAAGATCAAGGAGTCTTTCGGATTCCTGCTGGTTTTCCTTGTCGGGTTGTACAAGAAGCTTTCGAAAAACGTCAAGTTCAGCAAGGGTTTGTACCGGTTTTACATTTTGGGACAGAAAAGAACTGATACTCTTGTTGATCGAGGTCAGCCTTACGATCGCTTTTCTTTCCGCATCAAGGAATGAGGCTTTTTTCAGGGAATGGTAATAAAACAAGCCACCGGTGGAAGCGGAAAGAAAGGCAAGCAGCGAGAGAACAATGAGGATAAGACGGAGTTTCATTGATTCGGTGAGAAGTAATCGCTTTCAGGCCGGGGCATCCAAGGAGTGAAACAGAGTGAATCGTAACCGAGCACAGGTGCCGTAGATTTGCACGATCGCTCCGGTCTCTCCCTTTTTCATCTCCTGCGGTCGTGTTCCGGCAAAATAGTACTGCCTCATTTGCTGTCAGCCAGAACTTCCTGAATGTCTGAAGCCAGGCCTGCCAGGCTGATAGGTTTTTCTATAAACCGGCAGAATCCTTCCTGCAGAGCCTGCTCCCTGTTGATTGTCCTTGAATATCCTGTGCAGAGGATAACCGGTAGGTCCGGCCACCTGGTAAAGATTGCATGGCCCAGTTCAAGGCCGCTCATGTTCGGCATGGTCATATCGGTTATCACCAGGTCAACCGGTTCCGAACTGGTGGAGATGTACTCAAGTGCGTCCTTACCATTTTCAAATGAGCTTGACCTGAATCCCTGTTCGTGAAAAAAATCTTCCAGGATGCGCAGCAGATATGGTTCGTCGTCAACGCAGACAATATGAAACCCTTTACTTGCAGCAGGGTCTGGTTGCGGTTGTCCAACCTTTTCTTCGATTGTGTCGCTGATCACGGGAAGGTAGACGGAAAAGACAGTCCCTTTGCCGGGAGTGCTGTCCACTGTAATTGCCCCTTTATGTTCCTGGACAATGGAGTTGACCAGGGCCAGACCGAGCCCGGTACCTTTGCCGGTTTCTTTGGTTGTAAAGTAGGGTTCAAAGATCCGCTGCATGGTCTTGTTATCTATTCCTGTCCCGCTGTCACTGACCCTGATGCGGATATATGTATCATCGGGCAGCGTGGTCCCGGGAATCCGGTTGTGTTTATCAACCGTCACTCTCTGCAGTGACACCTCCAGGGTTCCGGTGTTGTCGCCAATGGCCTGATAACCGTTGGTGCAGAGATTGACGATCACCTGGTGAATCTGGGTCGGATCGGCAAGGATTACCGTGTCCCGGGTGTTGATTTTCTTTTTTATGTCGATTGTGGCTGGAATGGAAGAACGGATAAGCAGCAACGCCTCGTCCAGCAGCGGGACGATCTGCACGGGCATGAGATAGCTGTTGTCCTGTTTTCTGCTGAATGTGAGGATCTGCTGGACCAGGTCACGGGCCCGAAGCGCTGCCTGGTGAATGCCTGCCAGGAAGCCGGAAACCTTTGAATCCTGCCCCATTTCCAGTTGGCTCAGTTCCGTGTAGCCGATGATTGCGGACAGGATATTGTTAAAGTCGTGGGCAATACCGCCTGCCAGAGTGCCGATAGCTTCCATTTTCTGTGCCTGCCGCAGTTCGTTCTCCACTTTTTTATGGTCACTGATGTCCAGTCCGGTGCCGATCAGGTATTTACTGCCGTCAATCTCTACAATGGATGATGAGTAAAGATAGACAGGCCTGGAGCCGTCTTTGGTCAGGGTGGCAAGTTCAATGGGTGGAGCCGGGATATTTTTCTGACGATCAATCAACCTGTTTAAAATACGATCCTGGTCTTCAGGAGCAAACCAGCTGAACAGAGATTTATGCAATAATTCCTCCCGGCTATACCCTGAGAGACGCTCTACACTTCTGTTCCACTTGATGAGCTGCAGGTCTTCGTTGCAGACATAAAAAACCCCGGGCAGGCTCTCGATCAAAGCATCTGTGAACTGTCTCTGCCTGTTTTTTTCTTTCTGCACCTGTTTGAGAACAGTTATATCCCGCCCTTCCGGCACAATATAGATGAGCTCATTGTTGTCATTAAAGACAGGCTTGAGTGAAAAATCGATAACCTGCGGATTACCCTTGGAATTTTTGAAATGAAGTTCATTGCGGACAAAGACTCCGTTTCCTGCTTCATGGATTGCCTGCTTTACTTCTTTGTGCAGCGGGCTCCCTTCGGGCCACAGCGGGCAGTCGATGAAAGGTTTGCCGATGATATCTTCTTCCCTGCAGTCCATCAGCTCAAGAAAGGAGGGGTTTGCCGATTGCAGGATGCCTTCAGGAGAAACAAGCCCGGTGAGCTGGAAATGATTGTCAAAAATGGCCCGGAATTTCTGCTCGCTTTGCCGGAGAGTCCTGGTGCGGTCCCGCACTTTTTGTTCAAGGTTTCTGTTGCTCTGCAGAAGGCGCAGGTAGAGAAAAACCGTTGAGAGCAGCAACAGGCTGAGAAGTGCGGTCAAGAAATAGGTGTAAATGGCCTTGTTGCGCCAGATAACATGAACATGACCGATTTCATGATCTTTATAAACAATCGGGGCGAAAAGAGGTATTTCAGGGATCAGGTGCAGAGCAATAAGGATGTTGTCGACTGCAGATTGCACTGGCCTGTCAACCATGGTAAAAATCCGGTCTTTTGTGTCGTCAATGGCAATGGATGAATAATCGTAGTGATCGGCGACGCTTTTCAGGTATTCGGTCGATGCGTTCAGGCTGAGGTTCCATACCGAGTTGCTGACAACACGGGCATGTTCCTGCACACGCTGTTCGGCCCGATCAAGAGACCTGTTCCAGTGCATCACTGCAAACAGGATGAACAGCATGAGCAGGAGGCTGCTGATTGTTGAAAAAAAATCCGGCTTCTGCAATAGTACTGGTACCGTTTAGAAGTGGTCAGTAAGGAAAAATTATACTAATTTTACTTATACCTGATAGCAGGCTTTTTAGGAAATTTTTGTTATTTTTTCATTATATATTTGCATTGACATCAGGGTGTGCACGGCAGTTGTTTGTAGGCAACTGTTCAGATGAAAAACGTATTGATAACCGGAAAATAAAGGTTGCCGGATAGACAGCAGAAAGGTCATCATTGTTGTAGTAAATTGTTTTTATAGATTATTTTTTTGAGAAACATGAATCTGTCGGTAATGCCATCTTCTGACTCGGGAGACAGCTCATGGAACAGCGACTTGTTGAAATAGTTTTACCCGAGGGCAGGGGAGATGATATCCCTGAATTGCTTCATGAACAACCACTGGCAGGTTACTGGCGTGACAGTGTAGGCGAAAACCAGGCCCGGATCAGAATTCTGCTCAACAGTGGTGATGTGGAAGCGGTTCTGGATATTCTGGAACCTTATCTGGAAAAGCTTCCGGATGCATCGGCCCTGCTGCTGATTGTTGAGGCCTCTATTCCCCGGATAAAGAATGATCAGCAGAAGCTGGAGGATGCTGAAGGTGACATTGAGAACAATGAGACAGCTAAATTAAATCGTATCAGCCGGCATGAACTGTATGCCGATATTTCAGCAAACACCGGTATATCCTCAACCTATCTGATTATGGTCGTTCTGTCGGCTGTTATTGCAGCTATAGGTCTGGTCCGTAATGATATGGCGATTATTATCGGTGCCATGGTTCTGGCTCCGCTGCTTGTTCCCAATGTAGCACTGGCTCTGGCAAGTACCCTGGGAGATACCCAGCTGGCTGTAAAGGCACTTAAAGCGGCTGTAGCCGGTTTCATCCTGGCTCTGACAACCGGCATCATCATTGGACTGATTTATTCTGTCCGTCCGGATAACCCTGCCATTGCGGCCCGGACAATGCTGCACTGGACTGACCTTATTCTTGCACTGGCATCCGGTGCCGCAGGAGTACTTGCCTTTACCAGCGGCGGTCAGTTGTCACTTATCGGTGTAATGGTGGCCGTTGCCCTGATGCCCCCCCTGGTAACGGCAGGTCTGCTGTTCGGCAGTCACCTTTCGATCATGGGATTCAAGGCTCTGGAACTGGTTGTTGCCAATGTTATCTGTGTTAACCTGGCCGGGATAGTAACTTTCGCTCTGCAGGGGATTCGACCTGCAACCTGGTGGGAAAAGTCAAAGGCAGGCAAGGCAAAACGGAGGTCCCTTGCAATCTGGATTTCACTGCTTATCCTGCTGGCTTTGATCCTGTTGTGGTAGTATCATCAGCCGGCAGGGATACCACTGCAATCTTGCACGGTGGCCTGGAATCAAATCCATCCGAAATCAACCCGATGGCGTCACACTGTTTTTGCTGGAGGAAACGTCTATGAAACGGATAACAGTTTCCCTGTTTCTGCTGTCAGTAATGTGCTTTTCTGCTGCCACGTCTCTGGGCGAGGCTGACAGGGTACTGAAGATGTCAACCACGACCAGCACCCAGGCCTCAGGCCTGCTGGATGTACTGCTGCCCTCATTTGAAAAGGATACCGGTATCAAGGTAAAGGTTATCGCCAAAGGCACGGGAGCTGCGATCCGTGACGGCATGGACGGGAATGTGGATGTTATTTTTGTTCATGCCCCGGCCAGGGAAGAAAAATTTGTACAGCAAGGGTATGGGACCAGGCGGTATGCGGTCATGCATAATGATTTTGTCATCCTCGGACCTGAGGCTGATCCGGCCGGTATAAAGGGTTTGACTGATGCAGCTGCAGCCCTGCGTAACATTGCAGAAAGTCAGTCCCTTTTTGTTTCCCGTGGAGATGATTCCGGGACCCACAGCAAAGAACAGACATTGTGGAAGGCTGCCGGTATTCAACTTGAATCAACTGCCAGAACAGTTGTCAAGAAGGGGAAAAAACGTGCAATCAAGTCGTCTGCTCCGGCAGACTCTGGCAAATGGTACCTGTCAATAGGGCAGGGAATGGGAAAAACCCTGACCTTTGCTGATGAGAAGCAGGCCTACACGTTGTCTGATCGAGGGACATATATAAAATACAAGTTTGGCCGTGAAGTACCCCTTGACCTGGACATCCTCTGTGAAGGAGATCCGAAGCTGGCCAATCCTTATGGTTTGATTCCGGTGAATCCTGAAAAGTTTCCCCACGTCCGCTATGACCTTGCCAGAGAGTTTGCCCTGTGGCTCACATCTCCAAGAGGACAGCAGATCATTGCGGATTACCGTCTGCTGGACAGGCAGCTCTTTTACCCTGATCAGCTGTAGGCCACCTTGCAAAATTGCTATTTCGGAGTTTCGCAGGCTCACTTACCTGCCCGA
>CAZKBZ010000040.1:13915-23667 GCA_964551175.1 uncultured Desulfobulbus sp. | reverse complement strand
ATGGTGTTGAAACGTTCTTCCTTGGCAAGATCCTTGAGGTTGAGAATAATATCCAGGGCAAAATCCCAGGGAACATCATTTAAGGCAAGGGTGAGCGAACCTGCCACGGATTCGTCAACAACAATATTGACGCCGCTGACATCCCGCAGCAGGCGAAAGACATTGTGCAGGTCAATCTTGTAGAAATCAACCGTGATCCGTGCCTTATTGTAGCCGGAAAAGTTGAAGTTATCCTGCATGGCTGCGACTTCAGCGGTTTCCACTGCAGCACTGCCCGCTTTCAGGGGATCAACCTGCGGTAGCTGACTCTCAACAGACTGTTTAGGAACCTGGCTTGCTGCTGCCGGTGCAGCGGCAGCGACCTCTTCCCCGCTCTGCTCTTTTCCGTTGAATCCCTCAACAACAATGACGATATCGTTTCCCTGCTGCTTTGTTGTAAACGAATAGGACTGGGGCAGGGTAAATTCAAAACGGGTCAGCTTCGGCTTGCCGTTCTCAATGGATGTGGCAGCCAGGCTGATATCAAAGGACTTGGGCAGGGTCAGGTCGTCAGGACTTTTGATCTCTGCATCGGCAACATCCACCACGATCCGGGACGGCTTGAAAAGCTCGTAAATCGTGTAGGTCGGCTCTGCTGAACCCTGGATCTTCAGGATCAGGTCATTGCCGCTTTCCTGGGCGCTTACCCCGGAAATAGTGTTTTTTGTCGTGGCCGGAGCTTCATCGGCCCCCAAGGCCGGGCTGCCGAGCAACAGCAACCCTGTGATGATGAAGACACTGAAAGAGAACAGCCTGCTGCCGTGTTTTCGGCTGAGTGAAAAGAAATGAAGCATGTTTATTAATCTCCCTCTTTATTCAGGCGGATAACAATTGTATTTTCAAGTTTCCTGCCGGCCCGTGTATGGGCGGTTTCAATAACCGTGACCTGATCTCCGTCTATCCGGCTGACAACGCCGCGTCTGCCTATGGGCATGCCTTCGTTGAGCAGGTAACCCTTGCCCGTTACATCTTCAACCATGGCTATTCGCCTGTCGCCGGAAAACATGACGGCAACCAGGGTCAGCTGACCCGGCTCAAAGCGGCGCATCCCGGTCAACTCGACTTCCTCTTCAACAATGTCATCAGGGCCGATTTTCTGGGTGGCGACTTTGTCGGAAATAAAAGGAACAAATGGATCCGGCCGGCCTTCAAGCTGGTACTCGAATTTCTGCAGGGTCTGTGCCGGATCCTCTCCCGGCAACCGGCCCGGATCTGCACTGCCTGTGATGGTTTCCGTTGCCTGGACAGGAACAATCAATACACCTGCTGTAAGCAGAACTGCCAGGCACAATAGGGTTGTTTTATGGATACACTGCATACCGACGGGTCCTATTTTTTACCTTTTTTTTTCTTCTTGTCGTTGGTACTGACCTGGGTATTGGTAAAGCGGTAGGTCACCAGTCGACAGTTTGAGTTTAACAGCATCTCACCGCCTTCTTTTTTCGGTGACCCCATCTTTATGTTATTAACAGTGACAATTCGATCCAGCTTGGAGACCTGGTCAAGGAAATAGCCCATGTTATGGTAGGGCCCGCGAATCGAGATATCAACGGGAATCTCGGCATAAAAATCCTTGGGAATCTCACTGCCGGGCTTAAAGGAGAGAAAGTCCAGTCCCGCACCCTTGCCAAGATCGGAGATGTTGCGCAGCAGGTTGGGGATTTCCTTTCTTTTGGGCAGGACAACAGCGGTCTCGGCAAACCGTTTCTGGGCTTCGGCCACTTCATCCTGGTATTTTTTCAGGTTTCTGGCCGCTATTTTCGCCTTTTTGACCTCAGTGGTTAATTTGGCCTTCTGCTGTTGCAGTTTTGTTATCTTGTCCTGTTTTGGCTGGAAGAAAAGGAAGTAGAACAGGACCACCGGCAGCAGCAGGAGAACCACTGCCAGGAGGATTTTCACCTTTCGTTCAAGTGGAATATACTTCTTGGTCAGAAAGGTATCGAATTTTGCTGACGAGCCGGCTGGTGCCATAATGAAGTAAGCAGGTTATTTTTTTTCTGTTTTTTCCACCTGTTTTGCCGCCGGAACTGCAATGGAGCAGGACAGTGAAAAATCTTTCAGGTTTCGCCCGGCATAACTTTTCAGGGCTGTTTTTGCCAGGTTCACACTGGTGATATACGGGGAGGTTTTCAGGTCTTCCATGTATTTTGCTATGGTCCGGTTGTCCAGGGCCATACCCGTAATCTTGAGGTTCCCTCCACTCTGGGTGATTGAAGTCAGCCACATGCGGTCGGTCGGTGTCAGGTTGGCAATCTCATCAAGGACGTGGACTGTCAGGGATGAAGACTGTTTCAGCTGCTTGATGATAGCTATTCGTTTTTCAATGAGCTCCTTGTCTTTTTCCAGCTGTTTGATCAGCTTCAGCGTTTTGGCATGTTTCTGCTTTTCCGTCTGCAGCCTGGAAATATCCTGCTGCAGCAGGTTGGCCTTGCTGACCTGGAAAAAGCCGACTACCCCCAGAACCGCAAGGAGCAGAAGAAAGGAGAGGAAAAACGTAAGGAGCTGTTGCCGGGCCGCTGCCTTCTGCTTGATCTGCCTGACCGGCAGGAGATTAATATGTACCATGGCTTAAAACTCGGCCGGACGTATAGCCAGTCCTGCTGCAATGGCCAGTTCCGGAGCTATGACCTCAAGGTATTCCGGGTCAATCTTCTTGTCGTTCAGTTTCATGCTGGCAAAGGGGTTAAATCCAATGACTTCCAGACCCGTTTCGGCTGCAATGTACTCTTTTAACCCACGTACCTTTGAGCCGCCGCCGCTCAGCACCAGGCTGACAAGCGGCTTGTCTGGATTATTCGCCATATACAGATCAATAGCTTTCTTGATCTCCAGCACCCACTGGCTGCAGGTCTGGGTAAAGATCTCTTCCAGTTCCTCCTGGTATTCGCCGGCAGGAATCTGACCCAGCTTCAGTTTTTCCGCCTTTTCAAAATCAATTTCCAGGGTATTGGCAATCTGGTTGGTGAGCTGTTCGCTGCCCACTACAACATCCCGGGCCAGTACCGAGGCACCGTCCGCGATAATATTGATATTCATCTTAGAGGCGCCGATATCGACCAGGGCGACGTTTCCCCGTCTGTCGGCAGTTCTCTCCCAGATATTCTCCAGGGCAAAACCATCTACATCCACCAGCACCGGCAGCAGTTTCAGCTCCTGCAGCATGTCAAGATAGTCGTCAATGACATCTTTTTTTGCAGCCACCAGCATGACATCACTGCGGTCAAATTCATCAGCCCCTGCCCTGATGACCTGATAGTCCAGGTAGACATCGTCTATGTCAAAAGGTATGTACTGCTCAGCCTCTTCAGAGATGTAGTCATCAAGCTCTTCATCGCTCATCACCTCTAAATTGATTTTTTTGACAATAACCGAATAACCTGAAATGGAGATGCCGACCCGTTTGCCTTTTATTTTCAGGTTCTTGAACAGTTCAACAATGGCCTTTGCCACCTCGTCCGGATCCTGCAGCACCCCGTCTTCAACAGCTCCGGGGGGGATGGCGGCACTGCCGACAGCAAGCAACCGGTAGCTGCTGCCTGCTTTCTGGAGCTGGCAGGCTTTCACTGCATGGGATCCGATATCAAGTCCGATTATAAGATTTTCCTTTTGCGCCATGCCGGATTTTACGGGGTTAAGAGTGTTTTCAAGCCCAACGGTTAGACCGGTGAGCTGACTGTACCTATCAGGACAAACAAGTATAAATATTTGTACGTATAGTTGTATATGGTCATAAATTTAAAACTTTGTCAAGCCATCCATGCATTTTTTTTAAATTTCTTGTTTGGAAAACGGGTAGATATACCGTTGAATTACCATTTCGTATACCATATGTTGTGGTATATCTGCCTGAAATGGCATATTTTGTATGTGTTGTGAATGGTCATTCAATAAAGTTTTCTTAAAGGTTCTTGAATTTATCTTTTCTTTCGGATAGTTTTCATCAGTTTCTATTTTCACAACCCCAGCGAGGCAGTCTGACGTGGCATATCTGCAACCCCGGAAAAAGAAGTCCACCTTTCGTGAATATGCCGAGGCTATTATCATTGCCCTTGTCCTCGCCCTGTTTATCCGAACCTTTATTGTTCAGGCCTTTAAGATCCCTTCGGGTTCGATGCTGCCGACCCTGCAGATCGGAGATCATATTCTGGTCAACAAGTTTATCTACGGGGTCAAGATGCCGATTTCCGGGACAGTGCTGATTCCGATAAATGATCCGCAGCCAAATGATATCGTTGTGTTCAAATTTCCCCGTGATCCCAAGCTTGACTATATAAAAAGAGTGATTGCCGTTGGAGGCGACACGGTGGAGATTCGAAATAAAAAGGTGTTTATCAACGGGAAGCCCTTTGATGATAAACACGGCGTGTTCACCGACCGGACAATACTGCCTGCATCAGCAGGTCCACGTGATAATTTCGGCCCTGTTACAGTGCCGGAGGACCATATCTTTGTGATGGGGGACAACCGGGACAACTCCTTTGACGGCCGCTTCTGGGGATTTGTCGACCTGAAGGCGGTACGAGGCAAGGCTTTTATTCTGTACTGGTCCTGGGATGTCAAGAAACCACTGTTCTCTGTGGATCGGTTTACCTCTGTTCGCTGGAACAGGATCGGGCACCTTGTCCACTGACCACGTACACGATCATGGCCACCGGATATTTTTTTTCTCACCGCCATATCCTTGGGATAGACCATTTATCAGTTGATGATATTGATCATATATTAACTACAGCAGAATCGTTTAAGGAAATATCTTCCCGGCCCATTAAAAAGGTGCCGACCCTGCGCGGCAATACCATCATCAATCTCTTTTTTGAACCTTCCACCCGCACCCGCCTCTCCTTTGAAGTTGCTGCCAAACGAATGAGTGCGGATACCTTTAATATCTCCGCCTCCACCAGTTCAGCCACCAAGGGGGAGACACTCATTGATACGGCCCGTAATATTGCGGCCATGCACCCGGATATTATTATTATCCGCCATTCATTTTCCGGTGCCCCCCATATGCTTACCCGTTACGTGAATGCAGCTGTCATCAACGCGGGAGACGGCACCCATGAGCACCCTTCGCAGGCATTGCTGGACATGCTGACGGTGCGCGAGTACAAGGGACGGCTGGACGGGCTGAAGGTGGCGATTATCGGGGATATCCTGCACAGTCGGGTTGCGCATTCCGATATTTTAGGCTTTACCCGCATGGGATCACAGGTATTTGTCTATGGACCGTCAACGCTTATCCCGCCTGATCTGGGCGTATTGGGGGCAACGATCTGCAGGAGCCTGAAAGAGGCGGTTCAGGATGCGGATGTTGTCATGACCCTGCGGATTCAGAAGGAACGCCAGGATGATCCGCTGCTGCCTTCGTTCAGGGAATATGCCAGGCACTACGGGGTGAACCGGAAGGTTGCGTCCTGGGCCAGGGAGGATGCGCTGATCATGCATCCGGGGCCTATCAATCGCGGTATCGAGTTGATGCCGGATGTGGCGGATGGACCACGGTCGGTGATCCTTGAGCAGGTCACCAATGGTGTTGCCGTTCGCATGGCGTTGCTCTATCTGGTTATGGGGAACAGCTGAAAACTGTAAGAGTCCAGCAGCACGTCATCTGCACGTGATCGTCGTTGCCCGCATAGACGTGCTATGGCCGGTCAACCACGATCACGCACAGCGGACGCACTGCTGAACTCTTACAGTGCACTAATACATTTCAAGATCTTATTAAATGTGTATGTGTTTTAGTGGTGATAAAGAGATGAAAGAGATAGGAGAAACATGTCGGAGTCTCTGCTGATAAAAAACGGCCGGATTATTGATCCGGCAAATAATGTTGATTGTCAGGGTGATCTGCTGGTGGTGGACGGCTGCATTGCTGACCTGGATCACGGCATTCCATCCGATGTCCGGGAAATCGATGCTTCAGGCTGCTGGGTAGTACCCGGTCTCATTGATATGCATGTGCATCTGCGGGAGCCGGGCGAGGAGTATAAAGAGGATATTCTCTCAGGCACCAAGGCTGCCGCTGCCGGCGGGTTTACAGGGGTTGCCTGCATGCCCAATACCAGGCCGGTCAATGATTCCCGTTCAGTCACCCTTTTGATTCTGGCCCGGGCGGCACAGGGTTCTGCCCGGGTTTATCCGGTGGGGGCGATCAGCAAGAACAGCGCAGGCGACAGTCTGGCTGAGTTCGGTGACATGAAAGAGGCGGGTATTGTCGCAGTCAGCGATGACGGCCTGCCGGTGCGCGACAGCCGGCTCATGCGACGCGCCCTGGAGTATGCCGATGATTACAAGCTGGCGGTCATCTCGCACAGCGAGGAGCCTTCACTCAGCCATGGAGTCATGAACGAGGGCGCAGTTTCAACCCGCCTGGGGCTGAAGGGAATCCCCACAGCTGCCGAATCGATCATGGTCTACCGTGAGATAGCCCTGGCCGAATATACAAAAAAACGGGTTCATATCGCCCATGTCAGCAGTGCCATGAGCACGGACCTGATCCGGGCAGCCAAGGCCAGGGGTGTACGGGTGACTGCCGAGACCACGCCACATTATTTTACCCTTACCGATGAAGCGGTTGAGGGCTATAACACCAATGCCAAAATGAATCCTCCCCTGCGTTCCGAAGAGGACAGGCAGGCCGTCAGGCAGGGACTGGCTGATGGCACCTTTGATGCCATTGCAACTGATCATGCACCCCATTCCATCCTGGAAAAAGAGGTGGAGTTTGATCTTGCCATGAACGGCATTATCGGCCTGGAGACGTCGCTGCCCCTTTCCCTTGAACTGGTGCGGGACGGGCTGATTGATGAAACACGGCTGGTCGAGCTGATGTCACTTCATCCAGCCAGGATTCTTGGTCTTGCGGCAGGAACGCTCAGTACAGGTGCTGCTGCGGATATCACCCTGATTGATCCGGAGTACACCTTTACCTATACGGAAGACCAGGTAGTGTCAAAGAGTAAAAATTCCCCCTTTTTAGGCTGGAAGCTGCAGGGCAGGGCCGTACTGACCATAGTGGGTGGGAGGATTACCCATAATCTGCTGAAACAATGAGTTGATAAGCTGATTCATGCCGGCCTGCCGACCCGGAACTCAGGACCCTGAACCTTCTCTTTTCCCCACGTATTGTATCGGATCCTGCAACCCTGCCTCTGCAAACCCTTTCAACCTGAGTATACAGGCATCACAGCGACCGCAGGCAAGTTCACCCTGGGGGTCATAGCAGCTGTGGGTTATGGAGTAATCCACGCCTAAGGTCAACCCTACCTCCACGATTTCTTTTTTTGTCAACTCGATCAACGGTGCATGCAGTCTAAACGGTTTACCGGTATTGCCCGCTTTGGTGCCCAGGTTGGCCATCTGCTCAAAGGCATGCAGAAAATCGGGACGGCAGTCCGGGTAGCCGCTGTAATCCACGGCATTAATACCTAAAAAGATATCAGCAGCTCCAATTACTTCAGCCCAGGCCAGAGCATGGGACAGGAAGATGATATTTCGACCGGGAACATAGGTTACCGGGATCTCCCGCTCCATTTCCCCGACTGCACGATCCTTGGGAACAGCAAGTTCTGCGGTCAGGGCGGAACCGCCGATAGTATCCAGGTCCAGGCGCAGGATCATGTGCTGCTCAGCATGCATGGCTTCTGCAACAGCTGCAGCCCGCTGCAGCTCGATATCCTGCTTCTGACCGTAGCGGAAACTGAGACAGTAGCACAGGTAGCCCCTGCTGCGGGCAATAGCCAGCACCGTGCTGGAATCAAGGCCTCCGCTGAGCAGGATCACGGCTTTTAGTTGTCTGTTCTTCAAGGTTTCCTTATTCCTCACAGAGCGGCAGTCTGGTTGTAAGAGTTACACTGTCCGGTTGTACCAGTGCCCTGTAGGCAAGAACATAGACGCCTTTTTGCTGTACTTCAATCAGGGTGTCGCTGTAAACTGGATCAATTTCACGGGCCGCGCGGAAACAGATGCCGTCGGACCGCTGTATGCAGAAGAGCACTGCCGCCCGTACCTCTGCTGTGCATAACCGTTCAAGTTCACGCAGGTGTTTTGTGCCGCGAACAGTGACCGCGTCGGGAAACATGGCTATGTTGCCTTCCACCAGGGAGCAGTTCTTCACTTCAATGTAGACAGGGCCCGCAGCAGTCTGGACCAGAAAATCAAGCCTGCTGCCTGCTGACACTTTGACCTCTGCCTGCACTGATGTTATCTGGCCAAAGTCATCAATGGTCCCGTTTTCCAGAGCCTCCCGGACAATCCTGTTGGTCAGGGAGGTATTGACACCGATCCACACTCCCCTTTCCTGAACCATTTCCAGGGTCCATGCATATTTTCGTTTCAAGTTGTCTGATTTTGAGATGATAACCGGACTGCCCGGCGTGGAGCACCCCCGCATGGAGCCGGAGTTCGGGCAGTGCACCGTCAGGATTGAGCCGTCCTCCAGTGCAATGTCTGCCAGGAATCGTTTGTAGCGTTTGACCAGGATGCCCGACTGGCGCACAGGGGGGAGCAGCATAATTATTTTTCCATGAAGTCGACGGTTTTCATCTTTCAGCAACAGCTGATTTGGACTATAATAATTATATTGCTGAAAATGTCCATGATGGGCTTTCAGGATTCAGGGAAAAGTATTTTCCAGTGTAAGTCAGAAAAGTTTTAATTGTTGACGCCGCTGTCGCAAACTTTTAGTTTTGTTACCCTTAACCTTTTTCATCAAGGAGATGCAACGCCATGAAACTCGGACTGAACGGCCTTGGCAGAATCGGTAAACTTTCCCTCTGGCACCATGTTTCCCGGCAGTTTTTTTCGGAAATCGTTGTCAACCTGGGTCGTCAGGTTGGAACCGGGTTGGAAGATATTGCCGCAACTATTGAAAAGGATTCCAGCTACGGCAGGCTTGCCACCTATCTGCACGGTCATAAGGGTGGCCGGGTGATTGAAAATGTAAATGAATCCGCAGGCACCATGACGGTCAATGGCGTGCCTGTAACCGTGTTGCGCGAAGCCCGCAACCCCAAGGATATCAAATGGCAGGAAAACGGTGTCCGCATTGTTGTTGACACCACTGGTGTTTTCAAGGATCCGACAGCCGATGCCGAGGAAGGATGGGGCTCGGTACGCGGTCATCTCCAGGCCGGCGCTGAAAAAGTCATGGTGTCCGCACCGTTCAAGATCAAGTCCAAGGGACTTGATATGCCAGATGACGCCATCACCACAGTCATGGGCATAAATGATGACGACTACAAGCCGGATCTTCATTCCATTATTTCGGCGGCCTCCTGTACCACGACCTGTCTTTCCTATATGATTAAACCGCTCATGGATCATTTCGGTGCTGATCGCATGCTGTCCGCGTCCATGGTCACCGTGCATGCAGCAACCGGCAGCCAGAAGGTGCTTGACAGTGTACCCGCTGCAGGCGCCACTGATCTGCGCAAGAACCGTTCCATCCTGAACAATATCATCCTGACTACCACCGGGGCAGCCAAGGCCCTGGCTCTCGTTATTCCGGAGATGAAGGCCATTGGTTTTATTGCCGAGTCGGTGCGGATACCCACCGCCACGGGGTCACTAATCGTGCTGGTGCTCAATCTGCAGGATGACCTGGCAAATCCTGTCAATCGTGCAGAAATCAATAATATTTACAAGGAGTACGCTGCAACCACCCGCTACCTGAAATATTCGGCAGGACAGAATGTATCTTCAGACATTGTCGGTAC
>CAZKBZ010000040.1:12659-13815 GCA_964551175.1 uncultured Desulfobulbus sp. | reverse complement strand
ATGAAAGGATCACTGGAGGGAGAATGAAGACAATTCGGGATCTTGACATTACAGGCAAACGAGTGCTGATCCGGGTGGATTTTAATGTGCCCATGGATGAGGCAGGAACCATTACCGATGATATGCGCATCCGGACGGTACTGCCCACCATTGAGTATGCACTGGAGCGGGGAGCCAAAATCATCCTCTGTTCCCACATGGGACGGCCGAAGGGACAGCGGGTGGAGAAATTTTCACTGGGTCCTGTTGCTCATCACCTGGCCGGTATCCTGGAAAAACCGGTTCGGCTTGCTTTGGATTGTATCGGAACGGAGGCGGAATCCGCAGTCGGATCCATGAATAACGGTGACGTTGTCCTGCTGGAAAATCTGCGCTTTCATGCCCAGGAACAGGCAAATGATCCGGAATTTGCCAGGCAGTTGGCCTCACTTGCTGATGTGTACATCAACAATGCCTTTGCTGTCTCCCATCGTGCCCATGCCTCGGTGGTAGGCGTCCCGAAGTATTGCAAAGAGAAGGGGGCAGGTTTCCTGCTTCAGAAAGAGCTGGAATATTTTCATCGTTCCATTGATGATCCCTTCCGTCCCCTGGTGGCCATTGTCGGCGGTGCCAAGGTGTCCAGCAAACTGGGTGCCCTGGATAATATGCTGGACAAGGTGGACTGTATGCTCATCGGCGGTGCCATGGCCAACACCTTTCTCAAGAGCCAGGGGTACGGGGTCGGAGCATCCAGGGTGGAAGACGATCTGCTGGACAGTGCCCGTAAACTGCTTGCAGATGCAGCTGAAAAAGGGGTAAAGGTTTACCTGCCCGTGGACGTGATTGCCGCAGATCGTTTTGCTCCGGATGCGGTGAACAAGCAGGTAACCATCCAGGATATACCGGATGGCTGGATGGCCCTTGATGTCGGCCCTGCGACGGTAATCTGTTTTTCCGAGGTTCTGGCCGATGCCCGAACCATTATCTGGAACGGGCCCATGGGGGCTTTTGAGATGGACGCCTTTTCCCGCGGCACCATGGCCTTGGCCCATATCGTTGCAGCATCTCACGCCCTGAGTATCACCGGCGGCGGCGATTCCAATGCCGCTGTCAGGAAATCAGGGGAGGCGGATAATATTTCCTACATGTCAACCGGCGGCGGAGCATTTCTCATGCT
>CAZKBZ010000040.1:0-12559 GCA_964551175.1 uncultured Desulfobulbus sp. | reverse complement strand
GGGAGGCGGATAATATTTCCTACATGTCAACCGGCGGCGGAGCATTTCTCATGCTGATGGAGGGTAAGGAATTGCCCGGCGTGGTTGCTTTGGAAGAGTAATTGATCACAGGCACCGCATCTTCGCACTGGAACGAACCGACGCATAGTCGGTCTATAGCGACGTTTCACTCCGGCACAAATCTGCGGCACCTGTGATCAATTGCAAGTATCATGGTAATAATACCGCTAAGTTATATGCCCCGTGAACAGTAGCCCTGGAAGAGGAATACGTTTTTTTCATTCCCGAAAGGAGAACAAAATGGCACGAACACCGCTGATAGCAGGTAACTGGAAAATGTATCTCTCCGTGGCCGAGGCTGTAGCCCTTGCAAAGGCTGTGGCTGCTGCAAGTCAGGGCTTGACCGACCGTGAGGTCATGATTGCTCCTTCCTTCATTGCCCTGTCACCAGTAGCAGAAGCGGTTGCCGGTTCATCGGTCAGGGTTGCGGCTCAGAACGTTGCCTGGGAAAAAGAAGGGGCATTTACCGGTGAGATTTCACCTGTCATGCTCCAGGATGCCGGGGTGAGTATGGTTATCTTGGGCCATTCCGAACGGCGTCATATTTTTGGAGAAGACAATGCGATGGTCAACCGGAGGCTGCTGGGAGCCATGCAGTTTGCTTTGACCCCGGTGCTCTGTGTCGGGGAAACCCTGGAAGAACGGGAACAGGGTGCTACCTTTACAGTTGTTGAAGAACAGCTCAGCCAGGGAATCAGGGGTGTCGGATCTGACCGGATCAGTCAGGTTGTGGTGGCTTATGAACCGGTCTGGGCAATAGGTACCGGTAAGACGGCCAGTAAGGAGCAGGCTCAGGAAGTACACGCTTTTATCCGTAAAGTACTTGGTGACCTGTATGAGAAAAAACTTGCTGATGAGATCAGAATACTGTATGGTGGCTCGGTTAAGCCGGAGAATGTTGACAGCCTCATGGCTCAGCCCGATATTGATGGAGCGCTCGTGGGCGGCGCTGCACTGCAATCCGAGTCTTTTGACAGGATTATTCATTTCTCATGACAACACTGCTGATTATTATTCACGTTCTTGTTGCACTGTTTCTGATTGGTATCGTCCTCTTGCAGCATGGTAAGGGCGCTGATGTCGGTGCCACCTTCGGCGGCTCCAGCCAGTCCCTGTTCGGAACCGAAGGGCCGGTCCCTCTGCTCAATAAGATTACTACCCTGGCTGCCATTGTTTTCATGGGGACCTCCATCTCCCTGGCCTATATTTCGGCAAACAAGAGTACGGGAACGGTCATGAGTGATCTGCCGGCACAACAGGCCACGGCACCTGCACCTGCAGCAGATACAACCCCGATTACGATTCCCATGCCGGCAGCTGAGAATGCAGAGCCCTCGGCCCCACCTGCTGAGGCGCCCAAAACAGAGTAGGTTGAAGCGCAAAATTTCGTGTGCCGAAGTGGTGGAACTGGTAGACACGCTATCTTGAGGGGGTAGTGGCCCACGGTCGTGCGAGTTCGAATCTCGCCTTCGGCACCATCTTTAACAGAGCCCTGAATCGCAGTAATACTGTGGTTCAGGGCTTTTTTTTGTATCTCAGGAAATTAAGATTTCTTTCTACCTGAAGGTAATTCTACCGTCAGGTTCTTCCGGATTGACGACTTCATGTTCACGGAAATAGTCCGTCATGATCGTGCCCATGGTTGAGTAGGTGTTGTGAAGACCTTGACTGTATTTTTTGAACCAGAAGTATCGGTCACCTTCACGTTTGGCCAGATAATCATTGGTTGCCAGCTTGTACATGTGGTCCGGGTCCAGCGGTTTCCAGGAGCCATTCCGGGACAATACCTGGATATCGCCGATTCTGTTGCCCGACTGGGTAACAGTATAGTGCAGAGGGCCCTTGCCGCCCAGCGCCTGGGGCTGTGCTTCCGGGTCAATGGAAAACCTGATGCCTGAGCACTGCAGGAATCCACCGTGGCCGATCAGGGAGGCGGAGTGTTCAAGGACCTGACGGATGTACTTTCCCTGCAGGGTCATCAGAAAGACATTGCTTTCAAACTCATCGATTTCAGCGATCATGGTATCGGTAACAGGACCGGGAGAGTATTTTGAATTGCCTCTGAAAGAGCCACTGTTAAACAGGACGACATCGATCTTGAACCTGGTGCGGATCATATCGGTAATCAGGTCGGCAACAGCTGATTCTCTGTTGCGCAGAGTTTCTTTGGTCAGATCCCATTCTTTTGTTGTTGAGCCCACGACAGTCGCCGCGGGTAATTGCTCACGGTATTCCGCCAGCTGTGTTTCCACCTCTGCATCCGGCGCGATATCTGCTGTAACCGGGAGCAGAGAGTAGGCCGCAGACGATGGCACCACCCTGTTATTTTCACCCAGGGAAACATCAAGCCGAACCAGGGCCGGTCCCTTTTCTCCGCCATTGACAATCAGGGTGTTGTTTATCCTTTCCAGTTTGCTCTGGTAATCATGTGAGTGGCCGCCGAATATAATATCAATACCGTTTACCTCTGCAGCCAGTTGACGGTCCACATCCGTACCTATATGGGTAACCGCGATAATGACCTGGGCCCCCTTTTTTTTCAGGGTCTGGATCATGTTTTGGGCAACGACAGCATGGGAGTTGCGGATTTTTACCTTGCCGGTAAGGGTAACCACTGGAAAATCCTTGGTCATGAGTGAAAAGAAGCCAATTCGGATGCCCTGGAACTCCTGGAGCAGATATGGTTGACAGTTGTTTTCCATGACAGTATCCCGTACATCCAGGTCTGAGCAGAGGACGCTGAAGTTCACGGAATCAAGGGCTTCGGCCAGCACTCCGGGCCCCCTGTCAAATTCATGATTGCCCAGGGCCAGGATCTCATATCCGGCTGTCCCCATTGTAGCAAAGATGGCCTTGCCGTTAAAATGATGAAAATATCTGCCCATGAGGTCATCACCCGAAGAGACAACTATCACCGGGTTTGATGTGTCTTTTTGAATTTTCCTGATCAGGCCTGCGATCCGGCTGATCCCGCCCATCACCTCTGTTTTTTTTCCTGACGCCGCTATGTGGATTGAGCGGGGATCAGCGTCAAGCCGTCCCTGCAGATCACCTGTACCGACAATGGTCAGCCTGTGGGCAGGAGCAGGCGGCTCAGTAACCGGAGCACACGAGAAAAGGCAGCAGAGTGCCGGCAAGAGGAGTGCGAGCAGGATGATTCGACGATGAGTATTGACAGCATACATATGTAATCCTTTGAAGAAGTGAAGATGATGAGCATGGAACATCAGAAAGAATATCAACCATGCTGCAAGGTTTTGTTATTGCAGGCGTGTTCATTCCGGCCGGGGCTTATTTACTGAAGTTTTTTCTGCGAAAAATTCCATCCATATCCTGAAGGATCAGGTACAGGGACGGAACCAGCACCAGGGTAATGACAGTGGCAAAGAGGATACCAAAGCCCAGGGAAATTGCCATGGGAATCAGAAACCTGGCCTGGCGGGAGGTCTCAAATATCATGGGCAGCAGTCCGAAAAAAGTGGTCAGGGTGGTGAGCAGGATGGGGCGGAAGCGGGAAACAGCACCATTGACGACCGCTGCATAACCGGTCTGGCCGAGATTTCGTTTGCGGTTGGCAAGATCAATGAGCACCAGTGAGTCATTGACCACCACGCCGGACAGGGCCACAATGCCGAAAAAAGAGACCAGGCTCAGGGAATAGCCCATCACGAGATGGCCCATAACCGCTCCGACAATGCCAAAGGGTATAGCGGCCATAATGATCGCCGGCTGAATGTATGACCTGAAGACCACGGCCAGCAGCACGTAAACCAGCAGCAGAGCCGTGGCCATTCCCCTTGCCAGTGCCTGCATGGATTCCACCCGGTCCTTCTGCTTGCCACCGAAACTGTAGGCCAGACCTGGAAAGCGGTCCTGCAGCCCTGGCAGGACATCGTTTTTCAGGACCGTGACCACCTGGTCAGCCTGGCTGGGCGGATTGACATCAGCGGTGACCTGGATAATCCTGCGGCCGTTGCGGCGTTCAATTTGAGTATAAGCGCGTCCCCGGCTGATGGAGGCAACTCCAGCCAGCGGGACTTCACCGCCGGCTGGCAGCCGGATCATCAGGCTTTCCAGGGTATGCAGTGATCTTCGCTCCTGTTCCGGTAACCGGACCATGACCTTGACTTCATTTCTGCCCCGCAACTGGCGGGTAATCTCATAGCCGTAAAAGGCGGATCTGATCTGGCGGGCCACGGTTTCCGGCCTCAATCCCAGCCGGTAACCTTCCGGCAGCAGCTGGAAGTCAAACTGTACTTTTCCCTGTTCTATCCCGTCGTCAATATCGCTGACCGTAGCAAAGGATTCCAGGGCAAATGCCAGTTCACTTCCAGCCTGTTCGAGCTGGGTTGCATCCCGGTGCTCCAGTTCTATTGTCAGGGAGGCGCCTGAACCGGGGCCACCGAAGTTGGATTTAAAACGGATGGATTCAAGACCGGGGATCTGTCCGGCGGTTTTTCGCCATTTTCTGACAAATGCAGCCGTAGACAGCGGCCGAATATCCGGTGACGTCAGGTAGACTTTTATCCAGCCGTGGTTTTCATCTATTTCAGACAGGATACCGTGAACCAGCTGTCTGCCGCCGTTTTTTCTGACGATTTTCTCTGCTGCAGACAGCAGTTGCTGCTGCACAGCCCTTGTTTTGTCAGGTGAAACCCCGACCGGCAGGGTAAAGCGCACGTAAGCCTTGTCGGATTCAATACGGGGAAACATGGTCATGCCCATGCGGCCGCTTTTTATCCAGGCACCGGTGATCATCAGCAGGGTCAGACCCAGGGCAACAGTAATATACCGGTAGCGCAGGCAAAAAATAAGCGTGGGGGTGAAAACCTGCTGAATAAGGCGGCGGATACCAATGCTGATCGTTTGCTGCCAGCCGGCGATCACGGCGGCAGCTTTGCCCTGCAGAGGCTTCTGGTGGCCGAGATGGGCAGGCAGGACAAAGAGTGCCTCCACAAGTGAGATGAGGAAAACAACAACCACGACCAGGGGGATGTTGCGAAATATTTTTCCCATTACCCCGGGCACGAAATAGAGGGGCATGAAGGTGATGATGTTGGTCAGGACCGCAAAGGTTACAGGCACCGCCATTTCCCGTGCGCCGCTGATGGCGGCCTCCATGGCTGATAACCCCTGTTGCCTGAGCCTGTATACGTTTTCGCCGATAATGATGGTGTCATCCACCACTATGCCGAGAGAGACAATAAAGGCAAACAGAGACACCATGTTGATGGACACATCAAGCATGGGCAGAAAGAGCAGGGAGCCCAGGAAAGAAACAGGGATTCCCATGGTCACCCAGAAGGCAAGGCGCGGTTCCAGGAAGATCCCGAGCAGCAGAAAAACCAGGATCAGGCCCAGGTAACCGTTTTTGAGCAGCAGCTGCAGCCGCTGTTTATATATCTCTGAGCGGTCATTCACGGCTGCCACTTCTATTCCTTCGGGAAGTATTGCCTGCAGTATCCTCATATGGCGACGCACAGCTTCGGCAATTTCAATGGGCCCCTGCTCACCCACCCTGAAAACCTCGACGCCGATGGCCGGCTTATGGTTATAGCTCAGTTCCCGGTCTGTTTCTCTGAAACCGTCCGTGACCATAGCAATATCCCGCAGCAGGACTGGAGTGCCGTCACTGGTAGTCAGGACAGGCAAGTTCTCGAATTCACTACCGAAATCTTTCCGTTCCTTCATCCGCAGCTGCACCTGCCCGCCGGGGGCCTTGATGACGCCGCCGGGCAGGTTGAGTGAAGCCTGGCGGATACGGGTGGCAATTTCCTGAAGGCTTAGATCATAACTGCGCAGGAGATCATGAGAGATTTCAATGGAGATTTCAAGGGGACGGGCACCAAGCAGTTCAACCTGTGAAATGACCGGATCCTGGAGCAGCCGGTCGCGAACCATCTCTGCGTTTTCACGCAGAACATGGCGGGAGAGATCACCATACAGGATCAGGGTGATGACTGACCTGCGCTTGATCGGGATCGTTACGGACGGTTCTTCCGCATCAACAGGAAAAGAGGTAATCCTGTCCACTTCATTTTTAATGTCCAGGGCCAGTTGCTGCAGGTCCGTGTCCAGCATAGCTTCCACCCGGACTGTGCCGCTGCCTTCAACTGCTGTGCTGGTGATCTCTTTTATTCCCTCCAGGGTAGAAATTGCCTCTTCAACCGGCAGGATGATGCCTTCGGCCACTTCTTCGGGACTGGCGCCGGGATAGGCAACCCTGATAATCACCTCGTCCAGGTCAAATTCGGGAAAGACCTCCTGCTTGATCTGGGTCCCCCAGTAGAGTCCGCCCAGCAGAAAAAAGAGCATCAGGATATTGGCTGCCACCGGATTGGCAGCCATCCAGCCCATGGGACCGTTGTGTCGGGAGAGAGCAGCCCTGCTCATGGAGCAGATTGTCCGGCTGCAGGTTTTTCGCCCTTTGCCGGGGAGACATTCATACCGGAAATGGGAGCCGGTACAGGGGAGATAATCAGCCGTTCACCATCTGCCAGTCCGGCAGTTATATAGGCCAGGTCGCGATCCAGTCGTGCCACGGTAACCGATCGGATTTCCAGCCTGTTGTCTTCATTTGCGAGCAGCACGGTGTTATCAGGCCGTACAGCTGTGCGCGGTATTGCAAAGCATGCGTTGAAGGTCCTGCCGGGAAGCAGAACCTTGACCATTGAACCCAGCAGCAACGGGTTTTTACCGTTCTGCAGCAGGGGGTTTTTGACGGAGATAAGCAATCTGGCCATGAGACCCTGGGGATCAACATCAGACAGCAGCCGAAGCATTGTCCCCTGCCATTGGCTGTTTGCATTCCTCTGTTCTGGTACAGGCAGGACGGTGACCTGCATCGGCTTGCTGCCGGCAGATGGAAGCAGAATGTCCGGCAGGTCCTGTCGGGGGATGGTGATCCGGATCCAGAATTCATCGGTTCCTGCCAGTCTGGCCACCGTGGTCTGCGGTGAGACCTGGGCTCCGACAGCCACAGATTTTTCCAGGACGACCCCATTAAACGGGGCCCTCAGGATGGTACGATTCAGGTTCAGTTCTGCCTGCTGCACCTGGGTGCGGGCGGCGGCTTCCGCAGCCTTTGCCTTGGCCAGCTGCGGTTTGCGCAGGGCCAGATCAAGGGGTGCATTGTCAAGGCCGGAGCTCGCATACTCGCGGATCAGGTCAAATTCACGCCTGGCCACTGTCTGGTTGCCCTGTTCAAGGCGCAGATCCATGGCAGCCTTCTGCAGGTTGTTACGGCTGCGCTCTAAAGCAAGCAGGTAGTCCTTTTCATCAATTTTCAGGATAATGTCATCTCTCTTAAGCTGACTGCCGGGGACAAGTTCCGGATTTACTTCAACAACCCTGCCGGAAACCCGGGGTTTGAGATCAAGTATCTGCGCGGCAACAACGGTACCCATGACCTCAACTTCAAGGGCATGGTCTGCAGCTTGGAGCTGCTGCAACCGGACAACGGTTTTCATCTCTGCAGGTTTTTTGCGGCTGACTTCCGGTTTGGAATGCAGCAGGCTGCGTGCGATGAACCAGCCGCAAACCAGTACTGCACCGATTAAAACAACAGCCACTATTTTCCGGCTGTTTGATCGCACCGGAACAGGAGTATCCGGGGGCAGTGGTTCATCCGGGAGGAGTTTATCATTCATCTTGTCAGGATCCATTCAATTTTTCAGGTTCAGTTATCTCTTCCATCCAACTGCCGCCCAGAGCCTTGTAGAGACTGATTCTTGCCTTAAGCAGGTCTGCACCTGTTCGTATCCGGTCAAGCTGAAAGGTGATCAGGTTGATCTGTTCCCTGAGCACGGGCAGGAAGTCGTTGAGGCCGTTAAGATAGCGCCAGGTGGCCTCCCGATAGGCCATTCTGGTCAACTGAAGCTGTTGATCGATATTGGCAAGGGAATCCCGATACTGTTGCTCCCTTGCCAGTCCATCTTCAACCTCACGGATAGCAGTGAGAACGGTGTTACGGTACCTGGCCAGTCGTTCATCAACTACAGCCTGAGTCCGTTTGACCTCTGCCTGGCGGTAACCGCCGTCAAAGATCGGTCCGGTCACCGAGGCAGCCAGTCTCAGTATCCAGTTATCCAGCAGGATGTCAAGGGCTGTTGAAGTATAGTTGACAGCACCGCCAAGGGTGAGTTTGGGAAGCCGGTCTGCCCGGGCAGCTGCAACCTGCCAGTCTGCACTCTGCAGTCGCAGGCCTGCGGCCCGGATGTCCGGCCGCCTTGCCAGCAGGTCTGCAGGCAGACCGGTGGGAGGCAGAGAGGAAATCTTCGGAAACTGCACCTGGCTCAGCTGCAGGTCTGTGGTAGCCGGGCGTCCGGTGAGAATGGCCAGCTGGTTGAGCTGCAGCTGCCTGCGGGCCCGGGAATGAATGAGCCCACCTTTCAGAGCGGTCACTGTCTGCCCCTGCTGGTAGACATCAAGAGCACCGGCTCGGGACATGGTAAAACGCATTTCAATGAGTTCCAGCAGTTTTGTATTAATCTCCAGTTCCTGTTCCAGCTGTTGCTCCTGCTGGCGCTGGGAGAGCAGTTCCACCCAGGTTTCACCAATCATGGTGCTCAGGCTCAGCAGCAGCCCGTTGACATCCTCGCGGCTGGCATCAAGATCAAGTTCAGCGCTGCTGACCTTTGCCTGTATCCTTCCCCACAGGTCAACCTCATAGCCACTATGCACACCAAGGGTAAAGTTGTCGTCGGTCTGCTGTCGGCTGTCCGGGCTGTCGGTTCGCAGATGAGCAGCAGAGGTGTCCAGCCATAGATCCGGATATTGATCCGCTTTTACTTTTGCTGCCACTGCCCGGACTTGAGAGAACCTGGCCCAGGCCTCCTGCAGGTCGAGATTCTCCGTCAGCCCGCTTTCGATCAGCTGGTCAAGTTCAACACTGTTCAAACTGCTCCACCACGGCACAATGGCATCATCCGATGCGTTGTACAGAGAAAAATGACTGGGCAGATCAGTGGCAACAGGGGCTGCAGGCCAGGGACGAAGATCCATGCAGCCGCAGAAAAGCAGTGGCTGCAGCAGCAGGAAGAACTTCAGCAGAAGACGCAGGCTGTACATTGAGGGAGAGTATTGGAATTTGATGATTGACAAATACGCTAAAATTCGAATAAAATAATTACTGTATGTAGGGCGGATTATAAGGAAATCATACGGCTGGGATAATGTGTGGTTTATGCTCTGTGCATAACCTGCCAGACCCGGAAAAGCTGCTGATAATGGTAATCCTGCCTGAAGGCACGCGGGGACCAGTGCCGAACATATACAGAATTTTGTGTAAATATTTTACCAAAGGAGAACGCAAATGGCAATAACGGTAAAGGCAATCGCTGAGAGCATCAATATTATGGGTATCCGGAGTGGCACTGCCATGAAGGAGAGAAACCCTGCACCAATCCAGGAGATGGCTAAAGAAGAGACAGCAGCAGGGGCTTCCTATCTCGATTTGAATATTGGTCCGGCCAGAAAAGATGGTGAAGAGTTGATGCCATGGGTGGTTGGGCTTGTCGAGGAGGTCAGTGACCTGCCATTGGTTCTTGATACCACCAATGTTGATGCAATGGCTGCCGGGTTCAAGGTTGTAAAGAATAAAAAGGATGCAGTCCTGAACTCCATCATGGCCAGGCCGGAGAGGATGGAAGCGCTGGTGCCGATAGCAGCCGAAGCCGGCTGCAGCGTTGTTGCCCTGTTGTGGGGACCGGATGGTATGCCGAGAGACTCAAACGAGAGAGCTGCACTGGCCGTTGATCTGCTGATGGCACTGACCGAAGCTGGAATCCCCAATGAGAAGATGCTGTTTGATCCCATTGCCTCGCCGATCACCCTGGGTGCTGACCAGACCCTGGCGGGCCTTGAATTCCTGAGCATGCTGCAGGACATTGCACCGGGTGCAGGATCGACCATCGGTCTTTCCAATGTTTCCAACGGTGTTGCCGATAACCTGCGCCACTATCTCGACCGGACCTATCTCATCATGCTGATGAAGTATGGCCTGACCACTGCCATTGTCAATTCCTATGATGATGAGATCATGGCCATCTGTAAAGGAGAGCGCCAGGATCTGGTGGATCTGGTCCATGGCATGATGGACGGCAATGATCCCGATCCTTCCACACTGGAGGGTAAGGCTCTGGAGCATTACAAGACCTACAAGGCCCTGTCCGGACAGACCGTTTTTTCCGAGTCCTGGCTGGAGTTATAGAAGATTGGGCTGAAGACCGGATACTGAAAGATTGCCGGTCTTCAGTTTGATTATGGAACGTGAAATTTCAGGGCATCACCTTGTTTACGGTATTTTAAAAGATTACCTGACCGGTGTGGAGCTGCCCGATACCGACGATGAGCGGATACGGCAGGACCTGGAACGGATGATGGTTGAGGATAAGGGGTTTGCCAGGCATGAACTGGAACCCCGCCTCACCATTGAAACAACCTTTAACAATATTTTTGTTCGCTCCATCATTGACCTGACCGTGTCCGTCGCAGGTAAGCGTCTGTTTATCCTGCGCTACGGACCCGGATCGCTTGTAACCAGGGAAAAACCGGCCCTGGCCGCTGCCCGGGTGCTTGACAGGGAGTACTGCATACCGCTGGCCGTGGTCACCAACGGCCGTGATGCCGAGTTGCTTGAAACCGCCACCGGCAGGGTGCTGGCTACGGGCATGGAGGCTATTCCGGACCGGAAACAGGCTGAAACACTGATCGGACAGTACAGCTGCAGTCCCCCTGCTGATGAGGAACAGCGGGAACGGACCCTGCGCGTTCTCAATGTTTTTGATCTTGAAGTCTGCTGCAGGGGTGATTCCTGTAACCTGCCCTGAACAGATTGAACTACAGGGGCACCGGCATACAGCCAGTACTGTATACCGGTGCCCCTGTAGTTTAGAATATCAACACAGATGATTTCGTAACACGTCCCCTGCTTTATTGTCCCCGCAGCAATATAACAAGCTGAAATACCATAATTCATGTCTGCATAGATATGAAAAATATGGTATATAAACTTTTTTCCATTCAACCAGAACTGACAAATTGTATCATGACTACTACAGCAACGAACTGGAACAAATCTTCCTGGCAGAATTTAACGGCTCTGCAGCAGCCGAAATGGCCGGATGAAACAAAACTCAACGAGGTTCTGGCAACCCTTTCCACCTTGCCGCCCCTGGTATTTGCCGGTGAAATCAGGGACCTCAAGGCAGGACTTGCCAAGGCGGTTCGTGGCGACGCCTTCCTGCTCCAGGGCGGCGATTGCTCGGAAGAGTTTTCCCGCTGTACTGCTCCCAATATCCGGGATACTCTGAAAGTCCTTCTGCAGATGGCGGTTACCTTGACCTATGCCGGCGGCAAACCAGTTGTCAAGGTTGGACGTATTGCCGGCCAGTATGCCAAACCCCGATCCAGTGACACCGAGATAGTAAACGGTGTCGAACTGCCCAGCTACCGGGGTGATATGGCCAATTCGGTGCAGCCGGACCTGCAGGCCCGGATTCCGGACCCGCAGCGTCTTCTGCAGGGGTACAACATGTCCGCTGCCACCCTGAACCTGCTGCGTGCCTTTACCAAGGGAGGTTTTGGAGCCCTGCATAAAGTACAGGCCTGGAACCAGGAATTTGTTAAGCAGTCTCCCATGGGACGCTCGTATGAGCGGCTGGCTAAACAGATCAGTCAGGCACTGGATTTTATGGAAACCATTGGTATTGCCACTGACACACCTCAGCTCAAGCAGGCCCAGTTTTTCACCTCCCATGAGGCTTTATTTTTAGGTTACGAAGAGGCCTTGACCCGGGAAGACTCAATGGACGGCGGCTGGTACGACTGCTCCGCACATATGCTGTGGATTGGAGACCGAACCCGTCAGATTGACGGAGCACATGTGGAGTTCCTGCGTGGCGTACTCAATCCTCTGGGTATGAAGGTCGGTCCGAAACATGACATAGATGATATTCTGGCCATTATGGAGCGGTTGAATCCGGAGAATGAACCGGGCAGGATGACCCTGATAGCGCGTTTCGGGGCCAGGGAGGTTGAAAAATATCTGCCACCTCTTGTGCGGGCAGTGAAAAAAGAGGGTCTGAATGTTCTCTGGTGCTGCGACCCCATGCACGCCAATATCCGCAAGACAGAGGACGGGCACAAGACCCGTAGTTTTGATGATATTTTATCGGAACTGCGCTGTTTTTTTGAGCTGCACTGGGCAGAGGGAACCATACCGGGTGGAGTTCATTTTGAACTCACCGGCGCTGATGTCACTGAATGTACAGGTGGAGCCCGCCAGCTGGCCGATGAACAGCTGGGCCGGAACTACCTGACAACCTGTGATCCCAGGCTCAATGCCGAGCAGTCACTGGAAATGGCTTTTCAGATAGCAGAGATGATCAGAAGCTGACAATCAGCAGAGACAGGGGAGGGTGTGGCTGTTTTGTCAGCCCATCTTTTGCAGAAACCTTGAGCCGCTTTTTTTTTGAACTGTGATTATGAGCAGTTGAAC
>CAZKBZ010000039.1:0-25057 GCA_964551175.1 uncultured Desulfobulbus sp. | reverse complement strand
AAGGTAGCCTGTAAACAGGTAGATCGAATTCCTTTTGTTTTTTCTGTTAATGTTTAACTTTACTTCCGGGTGCAAACTTACCGGAATATAGAGGTTTTTTTTATGAGTCTGTTAAAAGTTGGAATTCCCAAGGGCAGCCTGGAGAAGGCAACTATTGAGCTGTTTGAAAAATCCGGCTGGAAGATCAGGATGATGTCCAGAAATTATTTTCCTGAAATTGATGACCCGGAGTTGTCTATCTCCATCTGCCGTCCCCAGGAAATGTCCCGCTATATCGAAGAGGGTATGCTTGATGCCGGCATAACCGGCAAGGACTGGACCATGGAAAATGGTTCAGAGGTGGAGGTGATTGAAGAACTGATCTATTCCAAGGTGAGTAAAAAACCTACCAGGTGGGTGATTGCCGTACCAGGAGATTCTGATATCACCCGGATTGAAGACCTGGACGGCAAGAGAATTGCCACGGAACTTGTCAACGTGACCCGCAGATTTTTTGAAGAACGGGGGCTGAATGTTGATATTTCATTTTCCTGGGGAGCAACCGAGGCCAAGGCGGTATCCGGCCTGGCTGATGCCATTGTTGAAGTGACCGAAACCGAAGCCACGATCCGGGCACATGGGCTTCGTATCATTCACGAACTGATGGAATCGAACACCCAGCTGATTGCCGGCAGACATGCCATGGCAGATCCCTGGAAAAAGGAAAAGATAGACCATATTGCCATGCTTCTGCAGGGGGCACTGCGTGCTGATAAAATTGTTGGCCTGAAAATGAATGTGCCTGAAGAACAGTTTGAAAAAATTCTTGACCTTCTGCCCAGTGTGACAGCCCCTACCGTTGCCCAGCTGTACAAGCAGCCATGGTTTTCAGTTGAAACCGTCATATCTGAGCATCAGGTACGCGACCTGATCCCAAAGCTGAAAAAAATTGGGGCCGAGGGCATTATCGAATATTCATTAAACAAGGTGATTTGAATGGATAGCAGGTATGAAGAAGAAAGTATTTTTAACCCGTTGCTTAACGCCTTAAATTTTTTACCTTAGAGAAATGATAGATTTCACACAGGTAAAATTCATTGATTCGGTTTTCAGCATGAAGCAACTGCCCGAACCGATCTATCCTGAAATTGCCTTTGCCGGTCGCTCCAATGTGGGAAAGTCAAGCCTGATCAATACACTGGTCGGACGCAGAAACCTGGTTAAGACAAGCTCGAAACCGGGTAAAACGCAGAGCCTGAATTTTTTTGAAGTAAACGGGAAGATGTACCTGGTTGATCTGCCCGGTTATGGCTTTGCCAGGGTCTCAGATAACGTCCGTGCCTCATGGGAACAGCTGATCACCAACTACCTTCTCAATCGTGAGTCACTGGTTTGCGTGGTGGTGATTATTGATCTGCGTCATGAATTGAAACGTCAGGACCGGGAACTTGTTGACTGGTTGAAATATCATGATCTTGTGTCTCTTCCTGTCTACACCAAGGCCGACAAGATGTCGAAAAATAAACAGTTGAAGAATGCCTCCGCTCTGGATGCAGCTCTTACCATTCGGCCGGAAGAACGGTTGCTGTTTTCTTCTAAAACTGGACAGGGGCGCGAAAAGTTGCGTAACAGGCTTGCATTACATGGACAAAGTTGTTAATAAATAAACTTCTGTTGAGGAGGGGTTTTTCGGTTTACAGGAATATGTCTTCCGGCGTGTCTCTTAATACCGAAATTATTATAAAGGGCAGTAAGAAGGAGGAGGGACCAGATGTCACTTCGCTCAGATTGGCCCTGTTGGGAGATCATGAAATGTGACCCTGAACAGGCAAAAAAATGTCCGGCATTCAGTGCATCCATGCCATGCTGGGAAGCGATGCGAAAACTTGATGTTTGTTCGTTTAATATCTGCAAGGACTGCCTGGTTTATGTTGCCAAGCAGCAGAACTCTATCTTCAGCAAAGAAGAGATACTGAGCATCATGTGCCAGAAAGGCATTGATGTTACAGGTCATCACAGCTGTCCCGGTTTTCGTGCTGCCGGAGACAGTGCCTGACAGGCTGACTTTACTTAGCCAAGTTCTTCAAGCAACTTCGAACAGCAAAGGGAAGGGACCGTAAATATAGGTCGGCTTCCCTTTTATTCGGTCCGATGCTGTATAATTATCCTGTTCCTTGACCTTGAATAAAAAATCTAATTCTTCAAGGCACCTTACAGTCAGACCATTTTCATTACTGGTCCGATTTCAGCACCGACAGGAATGCCCGCTGAGGAATGTCCACGTTGCCGACGGTTTTCATCCGTTTTTTACCCGCCTTCTGTTTTTCCAGCAACTTGCGCTTTCTTGAAATATCGCCACCATAACATTTTGCTGTGACATCCTTGCGCAGGGCTGAAATGTTCGTCCTGGCAACAATGGTACCGCCGATTGCAGCCTGAATTGCGATTTTGAACATCTGGCGCGGTATCTCTTCTTTCAGGCTCTCACAGGCCTTGAGACCGCGTTCCCGGGCCCGCTGCCTGTGGGTGAGCTGTGACAGGGCATCAACCTGTTCACCGTTGACCAGGATGTCGAGTTTGATAAGGTCGCTGGTACGGTAATCAATCAGCTCGTAGTCAAAAGAACCATACCCTTGAGTCACTGATTTGAGTTTGTCGTAAAAATCATAGATAACCTCTGCCAGGGGGAGTTCGCAGGTAAATTCAATCCTGCCGGGCATGGGATAGTGATAGTTGGTGTTTTCACCTCGCCTGTCCATGCACAGGGACATGACAGCTCCCATGTACCGCTCGGGAATAAGTATGGTCGCCTTGATAAAAGGCTCCTCAATGTGCTCGATGGAGCCGGGATCGGGAAAGTATGAGGGGTTGTCCACCTCAAGGACTGAACCGTCCTGAAGGTAGATCATATATTTGACCGAAGGGACGGTCAGGATAAGGGAAATATCGAATTCCCGTTCAAGCCGTTCCTGGACAACTTCCAGGTGCAGAAGCCCCAGAAAACCGCAACGGAAACCAAAACCGAGAGCGGCTGATGAGTCCTTTTGAAAGGTCAGGGCGGCATCATTGAGTTTCAGTTTTTCCAGGGCAGCTCCCAGGTCTTCGTAATCATCCGATGAAATTGGATAGATGGATGAAAAAACGACCTGCTGGATCTCTTTAAACCCGGGCAGGGGAGCAGGACAGGGGTTGTCTTTGTGGGTAATGGTATCACCCGGTTTGGTATCGGAAACTGTTTTCACACCGGCAATAATGTAGCCGATCTGACCTGCGGACAGGGACTTTTCCGGTTCACGGGTCAGCCGGAACAGGCCTACTTCTTCCACCCGGTATTCGGACTGGTTGTGCATAAAGAGAATCTGATCACCGGGCCTGATGGTGCCGTTCATAATGCGTACTGAAATAACGGTTCCCCTGTACGGATCATAGTTGGCATCAAAGATGAGGGCTTCCAGGGGGAGATCGGAATCACCTTCCGGCGGGGGCAGATAGTTGACTATGGCCTCAAGGATATCTTCCACACCTTCTCCGGTTTTGGCGGAACACAGCTGGATAACCTCACTGTCCAGGCCCAGATCTTCTTCTATTTCCAGGGCGACCTTTTCAGGTTCTGCAGCAGGCAGATCGATCTTGTTGATAACCGGAATAATCTCCAGGTCGTTTTCCATGGCCAGGTAGAGGTTGGCCAGGGTTTGTGCTTCAATGCCCTGAGCCGCATCAATGAGCAGCAGAGCACCTTCACAGGAGGAGAGTGCCCTTGACACCTCGTAACTGAAATCAACATGACCGGGGGTATCAACCAGGTTGAGATAGTACTGACGCCCATCTCTGGCCGTGTACGGAAGGCAGATGGTCTGGCTCTTAATGGTAATCCCCCGTTCTCGTTCAATATCCATGTTGTCCAGCAGTTGGTCCTTGAACTCACGGTCCGTTACCAGGCCACAGAGCTGGATCATACGGTCCGACAGGGTTGATTTTCCGTGATCGATATGGGCGATCACACTGAAATTTCTTATATTTTTCATTTTTAATTCAAAGTGTTGTCACGAAGTTGCTTAGTTTGACCGGGAACTGATAGCATATACAGAGTCAAATGAAAACTTTTTCAAAAGAGCAGGGTAGCGGTTTCCAGTGAACACCATTCTCAAAATTCCAAGCTTTGCTTCTTATTGGAGTGAATTTTTCAGAAAAATAGAGTATACTAAAAAATTAAGTTTTTGTAACGCAATGAGAAATCAGAGGGCAGGGAACTGGTAATCCTTCAGGGTTCTGTAACAATAGACTGTTACATACTTCAAAGCTGGACTATCAAGTATCCTTTTTTATGAGTAAGAAAAAGTTGAAAAAGGATCAGGATTTTAACGATCAGCATTTTCATCCGCTTGTGGTGACATCAACGGATGAAAATCTGCCGGCTGTCAGTAATCCTGCTCTGCATCGTTACCTGCAGGAGATCAGTCAGTATGAGCTGCTCAGCCGGGAAGAGGCAGAAGAACTGGCAACCCGTTTTCGGGAATCCGGTGACCCTGAAGCCGCCTACCGACTGGTATCTTCCAATCTGCGACTGGTTGTCAAGGTTGCCATGGATTTCCAGAAGTACTGGATGCAGAATTTTATGGATCTGATTCAGGAAGGCAACGTGGGGCTGGTGCAGGCCACAAAAAAATTTGATCCCTACCGGGGGGTTAAGTTCTCCTACTACGCGGCCTACTGGATTCGTGCCTATATCCTGAAATTTATCATGGATAACTGGCGCCTGGTGAAAATCGGTACAACCCAGGCACAGCGAAAGCTTTTTTTCAGTTTGAATAAAGAAAAAAAGCTGTTGGAGGCGCAGGGATTTAAACCCGATGTTAAACTGCTGGCCGAACGACTCAATGTCAAGGAGAGTGAAGTCATTGAGATGGGCCAGCGTATGGATAACTGGGATGTTTCCCTTGAAGCACCGGTACGCAGTGATTCCGAGGATGAACAGAAGAGTTTTCTGCCCCAGGAAGGTCCGGGGATTGAAGATATAGTAGCCGGTCAGGAGATGCGCGATCGACTGGCCGAAGTACTGGCCGGTATTGATGATAAACTCAATGACAAGGAAAAGGTCATTCTCAGCAGGCGGTTGCTCAGCGATGAACCCCAGACCCTGCAGACCATTGCCGACCAGTTTGGAATTTCCCGGGAGCGGGTTCGCCAGATAGAGTCAAACCTGTTGAAAAAATTAAAAAAATTATTTGAAAAAGAATTACCTGATATTCAGGATTTTCTCAGTTCCGAACGAATTGTCCCTGCCAGCGGTTCTGACAAATCCTGATTATATGGTTGCCATGTTTACGAGGCTTCATGAACGTCCCCCTTCTTGATCTGCAGCCGCAGATGACCCGTTTCCGTGAGGAAATTCTCCAGGCTGTAACAGATGTTATTGACTCAACCCGTTATATATTGGGACCGAGAGTCACTGAACTTGAGCGCGAGATAGCGGATTACTGTGGTGTGGACGCATCCGTTGGTGTTTCCAGTGGGACGGATGCTCTGCTGGTCAGCCTGATGGCCCTGGAAATAGGGCAGGGTGATCTTGTCCTGACCACGCCCTATACTTTTTTTGCCACCATTGGGTCCATTGTCCGGGTAGGTGCTCTGCCGCTTTTTGCTGATATTGATGAGCAGAGTCTCAACATCGATCCCGACAGGATGGCGGAACTTCTGGAAGCAGACCAGCGGGGAAAACAGAGAATAAAGGCGATCATGCCTGTTCACCTGTTTGGACAGTGTGCTGACATGGAAGCAATCATGGAGCTGGCAGCTCAATACAATATACCTGTAATTGAGGATGCGGCCCAGGCCATAGGTGCCGAGTATCCCTTTGAAGGCCGGGACGGCAGTGTGGAGTGGAAACGGGCAGGCTCAATGGGGCTTGCCGGTTGTTTTTCTTTTTTTCCCTCGAAAAATCTCGGCAGTGTGGGTGATGGAGGCATTGTCACTACCCGTGATCCCTCCTTTGCAGAGCGATTGCGCTGTTTTCGCAATCATGGTGCTCAGCCGAAGTATTATCATTCTCATATCGGTGGAAATTTCCGACTGGATCCCATCCAGGCATCAGTACTCAGCATCAAACTGCCCCATCTTGCGCAGTGGCACCGTCAGCGCAGAACAAACAGTCAACTGTACCACGATCTTTTTCAACAGGCAGGACTTATTGGAGATCCCGTTATTCTACCTGTACAGCTGTATCATAACGTTGCCGATGCCGAAGAGCATGATTTTCACATCTTTAACCAGTATGTCATCCGGGTCCCCCGCCGTGATGAACTGCGGGAGTATCTGCAGGAAAATTCCATCGGCTGTGAAGTGTACTATCCGGTCTGTCTGCACCAGCAGCAATGTCTGGCGGAACACGGCTATGGCGACTTGTCCTTTCCGGTTGCGGAACAGGCTGCACAAGATTCTCTGGCTTTGCCCATCTATCCTGAACTCAGTGATGAACAGCAGGCATATGTGGTAGAGACCATATCCCGTTTTTATGGTTCCTGAACCGCATGAGCTGATAAAAGTATTATGAAAATAAAAATATATTCGTTTCTCTTTGTAAGTATTTTTCTGTTTCCGATCTGCTCATTACCAGTATCTGCCCGGGAATGTGAACAGATACTGCTTCATCCCGGCTCAGCACAGGTTCCTGATACTTTTATCAGTTATAGTGACGATACGGCACCGGAGTGGAAAAAAATATGGGACAGGGCCCGATCATTGTACAGGCAGAAAAAATTTGCACAGGCCGGGACACAGTATGAGTTGCTGCTGACCAGGAAAGAAAACATTGACCAGGCACGCTGGGAATATGTCTCTGTCCTGATGTGTCTGAGCCAATGGCAGAGAGCTGAAGTTGAACTTGGCATGCTGACCAGTCATCATCCCGAGCGGATAGAATACCAGCTGGCCGGAGCAGAAATTGCTTTTAGGAGCGGTGATTATACCAGTGCCGTCCAGGAGTATGCCTCCCTCTATCATCAGAGTACTTTATCCGGCTGCAACGAAGATATGGTTCAGATCCTGACCGGATATATTGAGGCGCTTGAGGGCTTGGGAAGGATTGAAGCTCTTATACCGCTCATGGAACAACTCATCCGACTGCGACCTGATGATCAGGCACTTCAATTAAAGCTTGCTGATATTGCCGTAATGAACAACCAGCCCAAGAGGGCAATGGCTGTTCTTCAGGAACTTGAGCAGACCAGCCAGGATGATCCTGCAGTCCTTGAGCGTATTGCCCGGGTTCTGACGGTACAGGGAAAACGGATGGAAGCGGCTTCATACTGGCAACAGCTTGTGGGACTGGACAGATTAAACAGGGAAGCACATGAACAGCTGATTGCTTACTACCACTGGCAGAAACAACCTCCAATGGAACTCAAGCACGTTGAGTCGCTGCTCCTGGTCATGTCTGATGACACGACCCTTTTTGAGCGCGCCATCCGGCTGCAGCTTGCACTGGATCGTCCGGACCGGGCCCTGAAATACTGTAATCTTCTGCTCAGCATGCAGCCGGATAATGTGATGGCTGGGCAGCTGAAACAACAGGCTTTATATGAATTTGCCGAAAAACTGCTTGTTCTTGTGGATAATAATGGTCATGGCATGCTCTGGCAGGATCTGGCACGGGTGACTGCTGACTACGCCGGAGTGTACTTTGCCATGGCTGACATGTTACGTGAACAGGGCAGGCGGCATGAGCTTATTGAAGTCCTGTCTGTCATCAATCGTGCAATCCCGGATAATATCGAAATAAGCAATGAGCTTTCACAGTTGCTTAAAATACAGGGAAGGGATACTATCCTTGCCTCTTCCCGGGACACTGAATCCCGGGATCCCGTCATTTTACCGCAGTAACCCTGCCTTTTTACATTACATATTTAAACAACAGTCTTTTTTGTTATTTTTGTTATTGAGTAATTTTGGAGGAACAAAAAATGGTTGAACGTATTCCCATGTCTACCAGAGGATATCAGCAACTGAAGGAAGAACTCGAACGTCTTGAAAAAACAGATCGTCATGAGGTTGTCAAGGCAATCGAAACCGCCCGTGCCCATGGAGATCTGAGTGAAAATGCCGAATATCATGCAGCCAAAGAGCGACAGGGTATGATTGAAGGTCGCATTATGGAGTTAAAGGATAAGCTGGGACGGGCCGAGGTTATTGACTGCACAAAAGTGGCATCTGAGCGCGGTGTTTTTGGAACAGTGGTTACCCTGATGGACATGGATACCGATGAGGAAGTGACGTATCAACTGCTGGGCCCGGAAGAGGCGGACGTTAAAAAAGGTTCTATCTCGGTTTTATCGCCTCTGGGCCGCTCAATTCTCGGTAAGGAAGTGGGAGATGAAATCGTGGCCAGGACTCCGGGCGGGGTCAGGGAATTTGAAGTGGTCGAGATTCAATCCGGAACAGAAAGCTGAAATGAAGTTTTTTTTCCCGCTGGTCATGCTGGTATGTCTGCTTTGCAGTGGTTGCGTTCAGAATTATGGAACCATACAACTGGATGACGAAACTGATGCAGGTTTTAAAAAAGTGTACCGCGGCAAGGTCACAAACAGATCTGATGCAACAAACAGTTTTTCTTTGGAAGTAGTCGGGCACGGCCGCAGTCGGATCGTTGAGTTGAAATTTGATGATCAGACCAGGGGAATGGATCATGTGGTCAACAGAAAGCAGGTTATAGTTGCATATCGTGTTGTCGCCGGCAGTCCTGTTGCCAAGTCTGTCAAAGCTGAAAAGACCGGATTTGTTGCCGGTGTATCAGAGGTGACCATAAAAGAAGTAAAAAAGATGATAGACCGCCGGGATGAGTTTATTCTGATCGATTCCCGTCCTGAAGGTGAATACGGCAAATCTCACCTGCCGACTTCCATTTCCATTCCAGCCTGCCGGCTGAAAGAACATGACAACCTTCTGCCTGCGGACAGGGACCAGCTGCTGGTCTTCTACTGCGGTGGACCCACGTGCGGCATGAGCACTCAGGCAGCCGCAACTGCTGCCAGGAGCGGTTACACAAATATCAAGGTAATGCTGGATGGCGTTGAAGGGTGGGTTGAAGCCGGGTTTCCTACCTTTGCTGATGATCAATTTATACTTCAGGGAAATCTTATTCTCATTGATCTGCGTCCTGCGAGCAGGGACGCGGTACACAAAATACCCGGTTCCGTGTCGATCCCCTTTGCCGGCCTGCAGGACAGGTTGGGGAAAATTTCAAAAAAAGCTCCGGTTGTCGTGTACAGTGACAGTATCAGTGACAGCCATGCAGCCCTTGGAAAATTCAGGTCGGCCGGCTTCAGGAGCGTTTCCATGGTGCAGGGTAATGTCCAGGGATGGAAAAAACGTAACAGGCCGATGATCAGCGGACCGGTTGTAACAACAATCAGTTGGCAACGAAAACCCGGCCAGGGTGAAGTTGCTCCTGATGCTTTTCAACAGGCAATGGATGGCAGAGCTAATGCTGTTATTCTGGATGTACGGACCAGTGAGGAGACAGCTGCCGGCAGCCTGAAAGGCGCAACACTGATTCCCATGCATGAGCTTTTTGAGCGAAGGGAGGAACTGCCGACAGACAGGAAAATCTACGTTTACAGTGCTACCGGTGCCCGTGCCGATATGGCCAGCCGACAGTTGAATGAAAACGGCTATAATGCGTATTTCCTGGTTGCCGACGTCAGCTGTTCCAACGGCAACTGTACAGTGGAATACTGATGTTCTCCTGTAATTGATCACAGGCACCGCATCTTCGCACTGGAGCGAACCGACGCATAGGCAGTCATAATTAATCGTGCAGGCTTTCCTGAATGGTCTTAAAAGGGATCCTGCCGGCCCGGATACAATAAATTTCCCTGTCAAATCCCACCAGGGTTGATCCCGGCCCCCCCGGAGTTGCTCCTCCATCTATGACAAGATCGACTTCAGATCTGAAAATTTTTTCTACCTGTTGAGCTGTTGTTGCCGGTTCTCCTCCGGAACGGTTAGCGCTGGTTGCTGTTATCGGTCCGGCGAATTCCTGCAGCAGTTTTATGGCAACAGCATTTGGCGATTGCCTGATACCCACGGTTCCCGTACCCCCGGTCAGCAGTTCCGGTACATCTCGGCGGGCGGGAAAGACAAGGGTCAGCGGTCCGGGCCAGAACACGTCCATGAGCGTAACGAAATCATCAGGGATGGAAGCGGCAAACCGTTTCACCTGGGACTGATCTGCTACCAGGACAAGCACGGCTTTATCCGGGCTGCGTTGTTTCACTGAAAATAAACGCTGCAATGCCGTGTTATTCAACGGGTCAACGCCCAGCCCGTAATATGTTTCCGTAGGAAATCCGATCAGGCCGCCTTGTTTGAGCAGCCTGATCGCCTTTTTGATTTGAGAATAGTGAACCGGGGACGTCACCGTCCAAGAGCCTTGTTTTTTTCAGCTATCTGCGCTGCCATATCCCGGCTGAACTGCTCCAGGGCGGATGTCAGGTCAGGGTCACTGCACGCAAGAATCCGGGCAGCAAGTACAGCCGCGTTCTTGGCACCCGCCTTTCCGATTCCCATGGTGGCTACCGGGACACCGGGAGGCATCTGTACGGTTGATAACAGTGCATCCAGACCTTTTAATGAGGAGGCATCAATGGGTACGCCGATGACCGGCAGGGTAGTATGAGCAGCAAGTACACCGGCAAGATGTGCTGCCATGCCGGCACCGGCAATAATGATCTTCAGTTCCCGCTGGGCAGCAGATCTGGCATATTCAGCCGCCTGTTCCGGAGTGCGATGGGCAGAGGAAATTGTTACTTCGTGTTTTATCTTCAGAGAAGTGAGAAAATCTACTGCCGGCTGCATGACAGGAAGATCGGAATCTGATCCCATGACTATGCCGACAACCGGACCGCAGTTGTTTTGGGCACGACAGAGGGCGCGGTGACCGATGTCCCTGCGGAAATAACAGCCCTTCCATTTGATCTTGTCCACCGCTCTGTATGCCCGCTTGATGGCTTTGGCAATTGTGGTATCCATGGCCGTAACACCCAGCACCCGGCCGCCGGCGGTAACGGTTCTCCGATTTTTGATGGCTGTGCCTGCATGAAAGACCATGACATCTTTCATCCTGGAAGCGGTCACAAGTCCGGTGATCGGTTTGCCGGTTTCATATTTTCCAGGATAACCCTGGGATGCCATCACAATGCAGACCGAAGGGCGGGGATCAATATCAAGTTCGATTTCATTGAGTCTGCCATCAATTGCATGCTCAACAATATCGACCAGGTCTGTCTGCAAACGCATCAGCAGGGGCTGACATTCCGGATCTCCAAATCTGCAGTTAAATTCCAGCACATCGATACGATCGCCGTTGATCATCATGCCGGCATAAAGCATGCCCTTGATCGGCCTGCCTTCGGCTGCCATGCCGCGGACAGTCGGCAGCATAACCTCGTTCATCACCCGCATGGTCATGGCCTCGGTCATGACCGGGGCAGGAGAATAGGCTCCCATGCCTCCGGTATTGGGACCGCGGTCACCTTCAAACACAGCCTTATGATCCTGGGATGATGGCAGTGGCAGTACGTTTTCTCCGTCAACAAAGGCGATAAAAGAAGCCTCTTCACCCTGCAGGAATTCTTCTATGACAACTTTTTTACCGGCAGCTCCAAAGGCCTTTTCCTTCATGATCAGATCAACGGCTTTTTTGGCCTCGGATTTGCTCTGGGCCACAATAACCCCTTTGCCTGCGGCAAGACCATCAGCCTTGACGACACAGGGGGCTCCAATTTTGTCTATGTATTTCTTGGCAGCGCCCGGTTTTGCAAACACCTTGAAAGAAGCACTTGGAATGGAATATTTTTTCAGGAAATTCTTGCTGAACACCTTGCTGCCCTCGAGTTCTGCAGCAGCTGCACTGGGTCCGAAAATACGCAGGCCCTCTTCTTCAAAACGATCAACAATACCGTTGGTCAGAGGATCTTCGGGGCCGACTATGGTCAGGTCGATACTTTCCTTATTGGCAAAGTCAAGCAGCGCATCAATATCATTTGCGGAAATGTTGACACAGGTTGCCTGTTTCCTGATTCCGGCATTTCCAGGAGCACAGTAGATCGTCTTTACCTTATTGGACTGATTGAGTTTCCATACCAGTGTATGTTCCCTGCCTCCGGAACCAATGACCAGAACCTTCATAACTCCTCCTCAACAATGCTTCTTGGTGAAAAGTTGACGAACAGGACAATCAGCCCGACAACCCAACCTGCTTTCTTGATAATCTTCTCACTCTAACAAAAAGCGGCTGCTTCCTCAACTCCTGAACAATTTTTCATCAGTTGGCAAAAAAAGATGTTTTCCCCTATTATCATACCGCCATTTCCCTTGACATGGCATAATGGATTCTGTTAGCTTTAATAAATGAACATTCATTCATTTTTCCGGTAGAAAAATCCTCAATGACCATCTGATGAAGTCAGCGAATAAACACAGTAAAATAATACGTGCTGCCACAAAGGTCTTTGCAAAAAAAGGTTTTTTTAATGCCAGGATTTCCGACATTGCCAAGGAAGCCAAAGTTGCAGATGGTACCATTTATCTCTATTTCAATAATAAATTTGACATACTGCTCTCAATTTTTGAACAGGAGATAGGCTCGCTGATCGACCAGATAAATGCACTCATTGCCGGAGAAGATGATCCACAGAAGATGCTGGAAATCTTTATCCGTAAGCATCTGTCTGAAATGAAAAAAAACCGGAATCTGGCCGAGGTCATCCAGATCGAGCTGCGTCAGACCAACAAGGTTATCCGTGACTATCGGAACAACAAGTTCAGTGAGTATGTCGATATCATCTCCATGATCATTAAAAAGGGACAGCAGGAAAACATCTATCGCAAAGACATCCTGCCGGGTATTGCCAAACGGGCAATTTTCGGAGCCCTGGATGAAATATCAAGAATCTGGACCACAGGTAAGGATACTAAATATTCAGTAGATGAAATGGCTCACCAGATTACCGAAATTTTTCTGACCGGCATTCTTTCGCCAGTAAACGAGTAGCTGTCTTTTCGTTCATTGTTTATGACTTAAGGGTGCCTTGAAAAATTAGATATTTTGTTCGAGAACAAGGAACCGCGAAAATAAAAAGCGCAGCATATTAGTCATATGTGAGCATTTTTCTTTTCGCTGTGACACAGTAATCGGGCAAAATAGCAATTTTTCAAGGTAGCCTTAAGCGAAACAAGTAATAAATTTCATTAGTTTTGCATTGTCAGTATGGTTATCTCCCATCTGTTTATCAATAGGCTGATAATACAACAATTAGAAATTCAACCTCTTGTTTCATCAGGATGATGGAGCAGTTTTTTCATTAACCATATTTTTGGAGGGATTCGATGAAAAGTAATTTTCTGAAAGTTTTACCTGCCGTCATTTTTGCATGTTTTTTAGTGACGGGATGCGCTCAGACAACCGATACGGGTAAGGATGCCAAACCGGTTGCTGCAGCAAAGAAGAAGGAAAAAAATGTTTATAAGGGAAAAGTTGTAGGCAAATCTAATAAGGCTAAAACAATCTCCATCAAGGTAGGTAAAGGATCTGATGCCAAAACCATGATGGTAAAATTTGATGACAACACTCAGGGTGTTGAGCATGCCGTTAAGGGCCATGCAGCAGTCATCAAATATAAGGTGGTCGGCAAAGATAAAATTGCCACGGTCATCAAACCTAAACTGGCCAAGCTTCCCGAGGGTGTAACGGAGATTAAAACCGCTGAACTGGAAAAACTGGTGGCAAGCAAAGCTGAAATGACGTTAATTGACGCACGTCCTGCATCGCGATATGCCCAAGGTCATCTCCCTCAGGCCATTTCCATTCCGGTTCCAACCATGAAGAAACAGGGCGCAACTCTCCTGCCTAAGGACAAGGACCGGCTGCTTGTTTTCTACTGCGGAGGTCCCACATGAGGCATGTCCACAAAAAACGCCGGTCTGGCGAAAAAACTTGGTTATAAAAATGTATCAGTATATCTTGAAGGTGAACCTGCCTGGCAGAAAGCGGGTAATCCAGTGTATGCTTCAAGGAAATTTGTTGAGACGGGGAACGTTGTCATCCTCGATCTCCGTGCAAGTAATAAAGCGGTTAAGGGGAGAATAAAACGGGCTGTTTCCGTACCCTATGAGGAGCTTGAAGACAGGGTTGATGATATTCCGCGTAATGCCCCGATCATTTTATACAGTGATGACCTTGAAGAGCAAAATGATGCGGTGGAGGATCTAATCGACGAAGGATTCAAACATGTCGCCCTGATACCTGGAGGCTACGCAGCCTGGGTCAGAACCGGCGGTGCTGTTGAATCCGGTCCGATTGCTTCACAGGAAATATTCTGGAAAAGAAAACTCGGTAAAGGTGAAGTTTCGGTGGCCGACTTTAAGAAGGCAACCGACGGAGCTGATCCTAATGCCTTTGTTATCGATGCAAGGACTCCGGACGAAGTTGCTGAATTGGGAATTTTCAGGAATACGGTAAACATCCCGCTTGATCAAATTGCAGACCGCATGAACGAAATACCCAAAGACAAAAAAATCTACGTTCACTGCAGCACTGGTGCACGTGCGGATATGGCCTACCAGGAACTGAAAAAGGCCGGGTATAACGTAAAATTTCTGCTCCTGAATATCGCAGATGCAGAATGTGATTGTGAAATTCTTAAACCCAAAAAATAATTTCCTTACCCTGAACCCGTGATCTTTTAAACTGTGCATTGATTGCATGGAACTATTACGGGTCCCGCAAACAAGGTCACCGTCTTTAAGACAACATTACGGTGACCTTGTTTAGTCTGCCCATCTCCTGCTGGATCTTCCTAAATCCCTTTTAACTTTCCATTCGCTTCGCAATTTTTCACATTTTCTTTTTTGAGAACAGAATATCCATGTAGAATTTGACTCTATTATTCGTTTTTTCCTTGCAGACCAGTAAATGAAGATGTACTGCATCCCACATCAATAATGCTTGTTTCAAATGTGGGGCATGAATATGACTGACAACTTCCTTTTTTCCAATTTCACCTACAACCCTTCTTCCTATTATTTTCTCTATGTGGGTGATATTAAAGCATACGGTCTGAATTTTTTTCTCCAGGATGCCCTGGCACGCAATTGCCGGAAACAGGTTGAGTTTATTGCCATTGTTCCGGATATCCTGGTTCAATACAACTATCAGAATCTCATTGTTATCAACCCACTGATTGACGAGTATCGAAACCGGAACGGTTCGCAGGTCAGCTATCGGATCGACTCAACCAGTTTTGTGCGTGCAGTTTCCTGCAATAAGGGGGTGCACCAACTTATTGATGAAATTCTTAGTCATCAGAATCATCTTTTCATCAACATGTATGAAAGTGATCCTGAGATGACACTGGATGAACAGTTCGAGCAGGTGGATATTCTTGGACCGGAGAAAAGGATCGCCAGAAGACTCAACAATAAGGCGGTTCAGTATGAGCTGCTCAAAGATGTTGTTCCGGTCGTCGATTTCCGGATCTGCAGGAGGCGTGATTCTCTGCTTGCCATGACTGATGAACTTCGCCCTGAGTGGTCGGATGGCATTTTTGTCAGTTATGTGTACAGTGCCGCCGGAGCCAACAGTGCCATAACCCATTGTCGAGAAGATATACTCACGTCTTTTACCGATCCGGAGGCAACATATCTGGCTACAAGGTACATTGCGCACGACCATGATCCAACCGTTCTGGCTGTTGTCGCCAACGAAGAAGAGATATTTATTGCCGGTGTGGCTGATATGGAGATTCAAGGAGGAAACCGTTTTGTCGGCTCCACCTATCCCACAAGGCTCCCCCCTTTGGTAGAGCAGGAACTGAAGGAGCATACAAGAAAAGTCGGTCAGGTACTTGCCCGGGAGGGTTATCGCGGGATTTACGGTTGTGATTATATTGTTACATCCGAAAATCAAGTATACTTCATTGAGGTCAATGCCCGCAAGCAGGGCACCACTCTTGAATTCTGCTTTACCCTTGAACAATCCCTGCCCGAGACGTCTCCCACCCTGCCTGAACTGGAATACCATGCCGTGGTCAACCGCAGGTTTCCTGTCAACACGAAAGAGCTTGACAGCAACTGCAGAAATATCCACTGGGCAACCTATAATTATAAAATGGCTAAACAGCGGTCCACCCGGGGGTATATTCCCCAGAATCCCTATGAACGTGAGGCGTTCCAGAAGGTGGCGGCCGGCAAATTGATCAAGGATTACGTTATCCTGGAACATATCGGTTCCAATTTGACAATAATGCCCGGTACCTTTCTTGCCCGAATCGTATCTGTAGCCAGAAATTACGAAGATGTGCAGGAGGGGATTCGCCAGGGCAAGGAGTTTATTGAGAACACCATTGACTGGGAAGGCGAATGTTGAACGTACAAGGCACCCTACAGCAAATTTTTTATGATGTACAATATATCGAGGAATAAGATGGAACCGGAAACCAAACTGGACAGCTATACTGCAGAGTTGCTTGACTCCATCTGCAGCAAGTCCGAACAGGAACTCTCTGAAAACGTAGAGAATGAGATAACCCAGCTCTACAACGCAGCCTGCGATCAGAACAAAACCGGACCTATTGTCCGTCTGTTTGCCAGATTGAAGGAGCTGAGTGAAGCGAACAGGAAATGCCCATTTAGCCGGCAGCAGCTTGAGGAGCTGGCATTCAAGCACCAGAACATTGACGAGCACATGGTCAGTGTCGGCGGCAGGGTAGGACAGGCCCTGACCATTGCTGATGATGCCAACAGCCGGGTTGTAGAATATCTTGCAAAAAAAGAAAGCCAGGCGCCCAGCGGCATTGAGCTGTGGGATCAGGTCTGTGAAAACCGGCAGCGGATACAGCATAAACTCGGCATGACGGATAAGGACTGGAATTCTTTCCAGGGACAGATCCGAAATGCGGTTGATTCGGTGGAACAGCTGGGCGAGCTGATTGATCTTCCAGATTCCGCGCTACGGGATATTACCCGGGTCACCAGTAATTACCGCATGCGTCTCACCCCTTACTATACCAGCCTGATCATGCCGGGGAAAGTGAACGACCCGGTTATGCTTCAGTCAGTACCCACTGGTGAGATGGTGGATAATGCCGGTATAGAGATACCGCCGGTGGCTGCAGACCATTCGCCGGCACGGCTGGTGGACCAGTTCTATCCTCGGGTGGTGACCATCAAATCTACAAATATGTGTGCCATGTACTGCACCCACTGTCTGCGGATTGCTCATATCGGCAAGAAGGATAAGATGTTTTCCAAAGAGGCCTATGGCGAGGCATTGGATTATATCAGGGCTCATGATCAGATCCGGGATGTACTGGTTACCGGGGGTGACGCCTTTATCCTGCCCAATTCCCTGCTCCGCTGGCTGCTGGAGCAGCTGGATGCAATTGAGCATGTAAAACTGAAACGGTTGGGAACCAGGGTGCCGGTGACCGTGCCCATGCGTATTGACAATGAACTCCTCGATATCCTGGAGGAAAGTAACGACCGCAAGCCGCTGCGGGTGGTCACCCAGATCAACACGGCCCAGGAGATTACTCCGGTTTCCAGACAGGGATTTAAAAATATCTCCAAAAAAGTCAGCGCGGTTCTCAACCAGGCAGTGCTCTTACGTGGAATCAATGACAGCAGGGTTAAGATGTGGAAGCTCTGCGAGACCATCCAGGAAGCATATGTCCGTCCCTATTATATCTTCAACTGCTCTTACCGTAATCCCCAGTTTGTCCATTTCCGGGTACCTGTGGAAAAGGGTCGAGATATTGTCGAGTCAATGTACGGCAACATCTCCGGTGATGCCATTCCCCGTTACATTGCAACGGCAGGCGGTAAAATTCCCATGCACCGCAGCAATGTTGTCGGCAGGGAAGAGGGTGAGCTTATCCTGCGAAAACCATGGAACGGTGAAGAAGTCCGTTATCCTGATGCGGACCTGACCGAGTATGAAAAGGACAGTTTTGCCTTTTCCAGGTATTGAAGTGGTTCAGTTCCGGGTTGGAAAATGCTGTGAGAGTATCCTGTTTAAAGGATATCAGCGCCTTTTTTCATCAAAGGATGAATGAATGCTGAATCGTGTGTTGAACCTGTTGGCAGACCGGGAGCAGGAACTGTTTACGCTCCTGGAAAAGCTTGTACTTGTCCAGAGTGGAACCCGCAACAAACAAGGTGTGGATCAGGTGGGCCGGATGATTGAAGAATATCTGGCCGATCTTCCTCTCAACTGCAGGAGGGTTAAAGAAAAAGATTTCGGCGATCACCTGGTGTTCACAACTCCGGCAGCTGCCCACGAAAAGTATATCCTCATCACCGGTCACATGGATACGGTGTTTCCCGAAGATACGGATTTTAACTGGTACCGGGAAGACAGTGAAAAAATCTACGGACCCGGTGTAATTGACATGAAAGGCGGACTGGTGGTCACCATGGCTGCGGTCCGGGTACTGGCGGAAGTCGGCCGGCTTTCACAGATCCCGCTGGTTCTTGTTATCAATTCGGATGAAGAAATCGGTTCACCCTCCTCAATTCCCCTGATAGAAGAACTGGCCCGGGGTGCCTGCTGCGGGCTGGTAACGGAATGTGGTGGAATGGAAGGCCAGGTAGTGACCGGCCGCCGGGGTAAGACAGGCTACCGGCTTGAGGTGCAGGGCCGGGCCGGACATGCCGCCTTTGCGGAAAAGGAGAAAGCAAGTGCGATTCTTGAGCTTTGCAGGCTGGTGGACGAAATTGAGAACTTTAATGATCCGCAGAACGGTCTGGTCGTCAATGTAGGAGTAATCAGGGGAGGCATGGGCCAGAATTCAGTTGCCGAACATGCCGAAGCCCTGATTGACAGTCGCTTCCCCACTGCAGAACAGGGGGAGAGGCTGCAGCAGAAAATGGAGCAGCTGGTTGCATTTTCCCGAACTCCCGGTACCAGTTCCCGGATATCCTTCACCAACCGGCGTCCTGTCATGGTTCAGTCTGACGGTAATAATAAATTGTATGGACTTATCCGGCAACAGGCTGAAAAACTTGGTATCAGGATAAGCGATGAAGTGCGGCTGGGAGGATCAGATGCATCCAATATTGCAGGGCAGGGGATTCCTGTAGTTGACGGCCTTGGTCCCATCGGCGAACATGATCACAGCGACAGAGAGTATATGCTCAAAGACAGCCTGCTTAAGCGCAGCCGTCTGCTGGCGGCCTCCATTCTTGAACTGGACAGGTTGAATTATTCAGTAGTTGAAGAATAACGCACAGCACACTGGTTCAACTTTTTTTCATCGCAGCGATCATACAAATCTGATTCACTTTTCATTTTACCTTCTCAAGGTAGCCTTAACGCCATTCTTCACAAGAGAAAATCGACCTCTCTTCAACTCTTTTTTAATAAATTAAAAAAATCTTTTAAAAAAAATCTAAATGTCGTTTCCTTAAATAAACACTTCAATTGGTATGGAGGGTAAGGAATGGCTGACAATCCAATAATTGATGTTCATCAACTGACCAGAAGAGATGTTCTTCGACTACTGGGATTGGGAGGCATGGCATTCTGCACGGGAACACTGAGTGGTTGTGCCGTTGATCCTGTAACAGGGAAAAATACAATGGTTTTTCTGTCTGAACAGGATGAAGTCGATCTGGATCGGGCAAATTCTCCTCATCAGCTGTCATCCGACTACGGCAGAGTACAGGATTCACACCTGCAGACCTATTTGAACCAGGTAGGACGGAATATTGCCTCCAGATCCCATCGACCGCAGATGCCCTATTCCTTTCAGGCCGTAAATGCTTCCTATATCAATGCCTATGCTTTTCCCGGCGGAACTATTGCCTGCACCCGCGGTATTCTTGTTGAGCTGGACAATGAAGCTGAACTTGCAGCCCTGATGGGACATGAAATCGGCCATGTCAATGCCCGCCATGCAGCGGAACAGACGACAAAGAGTATTTTAGCCGCAGCCGTCATCATGGGAGCTACCATCTATGCAAGTACAACTGATTACCGTGACTATGCCGGGCTGATCCAGACACTGGGAGGGGTTGGGGTCGGTGCATTGCTGGCACATTACAGCAGAGACAATGAACGGGAAGCGGATGCACTGGGCATGGAATACATGACCCGCTCAGGCTATGATCCGTATGGCATGTCCGGCCTGCTGGGAATTCTCCAGAAAAACGGTCAGAGAAATCCTTCGGCGATTGAAATGATGTTTGCCACTCATCCCATGAGCAGTGAACGGTTTCGTACTGCCCAACAGAAAAATAATGGAAGCTATGCGGAGTTCCACAATGATCGGTATTACAGGGAACGGTACAGAGATAATATCAGCCGGCTGTACAGTATAAAGAATGTCATCAAAAATCTTCAGAACGGCGACAAGGAAATGCGCAGGAAAAGATATTTTGATGCTGAAAACCATTTCCAGCAGGCGTTATACCGACTGCCGAATGATTACGCTGCACTGGTAATGATGGCAAAATGCCAGGTTGCCCTTGGCAGGAGTAATAATGCCACTGAGTATACCAGACGTGCCCGACAGATTTACCCTGACGAACCGCAGGCCCTGCATGTGGAAGGGGTGAGCAGGCTGATGAGCAGACAATATCGTCGAGCCGGCTGGTTGTTTGAACGATATGAACAACTCCTGCCCGGCAATACGGATACGATTTTCTTCAAAGCCCTGGTGTACGAGGGAATAAATGATCGAAGAAATGCAGCCACTGAATATATGCGCTACCTGAATTCGGTTCAAAAGGGCTATCAGGCCAACCACGCCCGTGCCCGGCTCACCGGCTGGGGCTATATCAATCCTCTGCAACAACAGCAATGGCAATATAACCAGTATCAAAATCCTTATTCTCCGGGCTTACGGCCCTGGTAACGACGGAGAGACCCTGAGAGTTGTCAACATGACTGTTGAACGCTTCCCTGTGATTTTTTGTCAATCACAAAGAGTGTCTATATGGAAAAGTCAGTACAATGGTAAATGAATCTTTTCGGGAGTGCCTGTCATCTTCTTTTTTTGTTCCTTTTTTCATTGTCTTTTTTTTCATCACTTCAGCGCAGGCAGCTGAAAAATACGCACTGCTTATAGGCATTGCCGATTATTCTGCTGTTCCCGGGCTTTGCTCGCTGGATGGTTGTCTTAATGATATTGAACTGATACGGGAAGTTCTGCAGGAAAAGCACCTGGGTTTTCAGGAAAAGAATATTGTCGTTCTGAAGGACAACCAGGCCACGCATGAGGGTATAGAAAAGGCCATGCATGAGCTGGCTGCCAGGGTAAAAAAAGATGATGGCGGCATGGTGTATATTCACTATTCCGGACATGGCTCTCAAACAAAAAATCTCCATCCGGAGGAAAGGGAAGAGTATGACCAGACCTGGGTGAGTTATGGTGCAAGATCTGAACATGCTGAAGGAATTGATCAATGGGATATCCTGGATGATGAAATCCGGGAATGGTTGTCCCGGATTTCCGATCACGCCGACCAGGTTATCCTGGTGTCTGATTCCTGTCATTCCGGGAGTGTTACCCGCGGTCAAAGCCCGATAAAAACAAGGGCTGCCATACCGGATGAGCGGGAACACCCGCTTGGCAGAAAAAAATATCGTGACGATATTGCGGAAAAAGGAGTTTTCATCGGAGCTTCCTCGGATATTGAGCAGGCTGGAGAATACATCCCTGATGATACTCCATATGGGCTCTTTACCTGGTTCTGGGCCGAAAGCCTGGAATCTGTACAACCTGGAGAAAGCTGGCATGATCTGTTGTGGAAAACAAGGATCAGGGTTCAGGGTGAACGGGGTCAGCAGACTCCGCAAATAAGTGGAGCGTTGAGTGATGTATCGGTTTTTGGTGGCGCTGTTGAAGCAAGACAACGACTGTACCCTGTTCTTGAGGTCAGCGAAGACCGGCAGACGGCTACAATAGTACACGGCATCATTACAGGTGCTTCAGTAGGTTCCATTTACGAACTGTATACTCCTGACCAAAACAGCAAAAAAACAGCAACACTGGAGCTGACATCCTGCACACCCTTCAACTGTTCCGGCAGGATTGTGAGCGGTGGTTTGCAGGTTGCGGATCTTGTCAGCGAGAAACAGCACGCCTACTCCATTGATCCGGTCCTTCTGTCCATTGATGGCGACTTTGCTGAATCCGGTGATACGGTAATAGAGGAACTGCGGGCTTTCTTTTCTGCAGAACCGGTTCCGGGATACAGGCTGGTGGATTCGTCTGCTGCCCGGACAATGACACTGTATGTGGCGCGTCCTGCCCACACCAGGAAGGATTTTTCATCTGTGCAGGCGGATAATGTTCTGCAACAGTCAAGTCCAGATGCGGCTCCGGTAATATGGGTACTGAACAGCACCAATCACCCCTGGAAAGACAACCTGAAGATCAGTTACCAGGATCCGCAAGAGAGTTGGCAGCAGTTAACTGAGATTCTCCGGAAAATTGCCAGGGCAAAGGAAATCAAACGGTTGACTTCCAGCATCTCTCCGGATCTGCAGGTTGAGGTCAGCACCTGGCTTTCAGTTCCATCCTGCACCCTGGGGTCTGATTGTCTGAAGGACAGGCAGGGCTATTTCAGAAAAGAAAGAACATTTCCTTTTGCAAAAATTGAAGAACAGGGACTACATGAGGGAGACAGCCTGACTTTTGCAGTCAGCAATACCGGAAAACGGGATGTGTTTGTATACATTCTTAATATCGGACCGGATGATGGTATTGTAATCCTGTATCCCGGTCGGGCTTACAGTAACGATGAAAATACCAGGCTCCATCATGGGAGCGGGGATGTGATTGATACCAGGACCATTGGAAGACTGGTATTGAGCAGGGGCAGTGAAACCATAAAAATTATTGCCTCAGAGCAGCCCATTGACGTCAGTTATTTTGCCCAGACAAGCTACACGAAAAAGGGAGAGCTGAAAGCAGGGGCAACAAGGGGTTTGACAAATCCCTTTAACCTTCTGATCGCTGCTGCTGTGGGGGGAAAAACCAGAGGACAGCAGATCATGGCTGAACCTGTTTCAGGACAATGGGGCACTCTGCAGATGTCTATGAATGTTCGCGCAAAAGAATAAAAAGGGATTGTTTGTAATGGTGTTATCATATCGAATTTATATTGTGTCCTGTATCTCCTTTCTCCTGTTTTTTTCAGTTTCTTCAGTGGTTCATGCAGAGCAACTGGTGCTTGTTTTCAATGTATCCAGAGCCATGGAGAATCAATGTGGTGCGACTGGCAAAAACGGCCTTGACAGTGCAAAAATACGGGCCCTGACCCTGTTGAACGAGGAACTGGCGGTTCACCCGCAATCGAAAATCAGCATCGTCGATTTTTCCGGAACAACGGCTTCAACCAGGATTCATGCCTCAAGCAGCGAAAAGAAGCTGAAAAAGATTCTGAAAGCACTCACTGTTGGCGATGCTGACCAGGGAACTGCTGCCACGGGGATGCAACTGGCAATGGACCTCTTGGAAAGCAACGGGGGGCATTCTTCTGAAAAACAGGAAATTTTCATTTTTACCAACGAAAAAGATGACGATCAGGGATTACTTTCACTTCTTGGAACCGCTGTTCAGCGCGGTATTTTCATTCATTTTCATCTCTTTAACGGACAGTTTGAGGATAAACCGGCAGTGGAACGAATACCGGAAGAACAACAAATCACTGTCTCCTCTTTCGGGTGTCCGGGGAATGAGCAGCTTACCGGCTATGAACAGAAAATAGCATTTACTGTCCGTCAAAAAGTCGCCGAACAGCTGGGATTGCATCTCAGGGATATCAGAATGGATTCAGATCTGATCACGGATCTTGGTGCAGATAGTTACGAGGCATACGAGATTCTGGCAATAGTGTGCAGTGAACATGAGGTACCTTTGCCGGAAAACAGGAACTTGACAAATATCGGCAAGATCAGCAGACATATTGTCAGCCGGAAGAAAACAAAGACCCGAGGTGAAGGACCCGCTTTACGTAAATCATATAAAAAAAACGTCTATTATGCGACAGACAGAAACGTAACCGGAAATCCAGATCCTGACGAATATTTCGGCATTCAACGTTCAGAAGACAGTGAGCTTTCCTATGGCTTCTGTACCGTATCCATACCGGAAAGTCACCGGGTCGGACAGATAGAAAACCCTTTTCTCGGGCTGGAACTTTTTGAAAGCAGGGAAGATCATTTTGTTCTGCTCTCCATTACACCGCTGCAAAAAGAGGAAATGTTTGCCCGTCTGGGCAGGAAATCAAACGATGAGCAGACCGATCCTACAGCCAATGATATCATGATCTTTATCCATGGCTTTAATCACTCTTTTGAGAAAGTTGCTAAAAGAACCGCCCAGATAGCAGTTGATCTGGATTTCAGAGGTATTCCATTCATGTTTTCCTGGCCTTCAAATAACAGTCTTTTTGATTACTGGCCTGACCGGGAGGATGTTGCCTGGAGCGTTGCCCACCTTGAGCAGCTTCTCATGGATCTCAAAAAACAATTTCCAGACAAAGGTCTTCATCTTATTGCTCACAGCATGGGCAATCAGGCCCTGATAGGTGCACTGAACAGGATAGCTCTTCAACATGGTCGTTTTGATACGCCGCTCTTTAAAAATATTATCCTTGCTGCTCCGGATTTCGATGCCCGACTCTTTCAGGAACAGATAGCCCCGGAAGTTGTTTCACTTGCGGCCAACTGGTCCATTTATGCCTCGAAAAATGATACTGCCCTCACCTATTCAGGGGACATAAATGAAGCAGGGCGCCTGGGAATCCCCTTAACCACTCTGGACGGCATGAATGTGATTGATGCTTCCGGGGTAGAGGTGACACCCTGGAGTGTACCGGAGTTCCATTCCTATTTTGCCACTAAAATGGTGGTGATAAAAGATATGACCAAGAGCTTGAAGGGTCTGGTCCCCAGTAAGCGCAGCCTGATACCACAACCGGGCAACCCTTATGTCTGGTTGCTGAAGCTACCGGAAAGGGTGAACCGTGCAACAGGGATAACAATTGAGGATGAAGGAGATACCCGTTGATTGTA
>CAZKBZ010000038.1:4135-25477 GCA_964551175.1 uncultured Desulfobulbus sp. | reverse complement strand
ACAGATGAGTGATTTTGAGATAAACAAGACGTTTGCCGAGATAAATGCCAGGATCAAGGCAGGTGAGGCCGTAGTGGTTACAGCCGAGGAGATGGTGGATATTGTCAGAAAGGAAGGTCCTGTCGAGGCAGCCCGCCGGATTGACGTGGTTACCACGGGTACCTTCTCAACCATGTGTTCATCCGGTGTTTTTTTAAACTTCGGCCAGACCACCCCCACCATCAAGGCGCAGAAGGTATGGATCAATAAGGTTCCGGCATATGCCGGGCTTGCCGCCATTGATATTTACCTGGGCGCCACTGAGCCTGCTGAAGATGATCCTCTCAACAAGGTCTACCCCGGGGAATTTCGCTACGGGGGAGGGCATATTATTGAGGACCTGGTGGCCGGCAGAAAGGTATTCCTGGAGGCCAAGGCCTATCCCACTGATTGCTATGCCAACACCAAGTGCAAAAAGGAACTGACTCTGGCGGATTTCGGCCATGCCCTGCTCTGCAATCCCAGGAACGGTTACCAGAATTATAACTGTGCAGTCAATTTTTCCGACCGCACGGTATACACCTACATGGGCACGCTGAAGCCCAGATGCCGTAATGCCAACTACTGCAGTGCAGGTGAGTTGAGCCCTCTGCTCAACGATCCGCTGTACCGCACCATTGGTATCGGTACCCGGATTTTCTTGGGAGGTGGGGTAGGATACGTCACTTTTAACGGCAGTCAGCATAATCCAAAGGCATCACGCGGTGACAATGGCGTTCCGACACGACCTGCAGGCACGATGATGGTTCAGGGTGATCTGAAGCAGATGTCTGCAGACTGGCTGCGCGGAGTCAGTATCCAGGGGTATGGCTGTTCGCTGGCCGTTGGCCTGGGTGTCCCTATCCCGATTCTTAACGAAGAAATGGCCCGTTTTACGGGGGTTTCAGACGCGGAAATATTTACCCATGTTGTTGATTACGGCCATGATTATACCAATGGTATTGCCCGTGATTACGGAAAGGTCAGCTATGCTGAACTGAAAACCGGTCAGATAGAGGTGGCGGGAAAGAAGTTGTCCACATCTCCGTTGTCATCAGTGGTCAAGGCAAGGGAAATTGCAGAAACCCTGAAGAGCTGGATACAGGACGGTAAATTTCATCTCGGGGAACCTGTGGATTATTTTCCCACGGATGATTTCTCTTTTGAGAAGAACAAATAACGCAGGCAGGTCACAGGGAGTATTTTTTGCTTCACAGAGAGAAAGTTGAAAAACTCCATGCACTGTTAACTGATTATGGACGGGTAGCTGTTGCGTTTTCCGGTGGTGTTGATTCGTCCTTTCTTCTTAAATCCGCTCTGGATGTGCTGGGTGCCGGTAATGTCGTGATCGTGCATGGCAGGTCCTGTCTCCAGAAGCGTTATGAACAGCAGCGTGCCCACAGCTGGCTCAGTCGGCACGGCTATACACCGGATATTGAGCAGTTGATCATTGACCTGCAGCCGCTTTCCTGGAAAGAATTTGTCAGTAATCCGGAAGAGCGCTGTTACCTGTGCAAACTCAGGATGTACAGGGTTTTTCTTGATGAACTGGACAAACGCAATATACATATTCTGCTGGATGGGACCAATATTGATGATTTAAAACATCATCGTCCCGGTCTTCGGGCCATTCACGAGCTTGGCGTCCGCACTCCACTTGTTGCCTGCAGCCTTGCCAAGGCAGATATCCGTGAGTTGAGCAGGGAGTTACAGCTCGATACCAGTGAGCAACCATCGTCTTCCTGTCTTGCCACCCGTATTCCGCATGGCCTGGAAATAACAGCCCCTCGTCTTGAACAGATCGAAACCTGGGAAAACGGACTGACCGAGTTGGGGTTTGACGGTTGCAGGGTGCGGATGGATAATGCATCTGAAAGAGTTGTGTATTTACAAGTTGTTCAAAGTGACCTTGAACAGTTTTTCAATCCGGCTATTCGACGTGCGGTTTTCCGTTTTTTTAAAAATATGGGTTTGGAACAGGTTTATGTTGACCTGGAAGGTCGTTGAAAGGATTGTTATTGTCCTGTTCTAAGTGACCTTAATCCGGCTGCAAGGCGCATCAATTAAGAGAAAAATGATTTTTTTCTTTGACAAAGGTTCATAACTTTATTTATATCCCATTATTGTGTTTGGATGGAATTCAGGATTTGCCCCTGGTTCGAAATTGGCATTACCAAAAAAGTAGGGAGGGAAGAATGAACAAAAAGGAACTCGTGGAATCAATGGCCGGAGCGGCTGACATCAGCAAGGCAGCAGCAGAAAAAGCACTCAACGGTATGTTGATGGCTGTAACAGGTGCACTTACCAGTGGCGACAAGGTGACACTGGTTGGTTTCGGCACATTTTCCACTGTGAAACGTTCTGCACGCAAGGCAAAAAATCCCCGCACTGGCGAAATGATCAATATCCCCGCCAAGACCGTTGCCAAATTTAAACCGGGCAGCAAGCTTGCCGAAGCTGTAAAATAATTCTTTTACAATTTCGATAAAAAACAGCTGGCAATCATGTCAGCTGTTTTTTATTTTAGGTGTGCTGTTTCAGTCGGGAAGTGGCTCAGTCTGGTAGAGCACAGCGTTCGGGACGCTGGGGTCGGAGGTTCGAATCCTCTCTTCCCGACCATTGATTTAAAAAGGAATTTCATCCTGTCAGGTTGGAATTCCTTTTTTCTTTTTTGAAGGTTGGAAAGCGATTTAGTAAAAAAAATGTAAAATGGATTTTTTCATCAGCGGAATAATTCTGGGTTTCGCTTCTTAAGCCTTTCTGTAACTTTTCGGGAAAATCACTTCAAGGCAGCCTTCACATAAGGTGACGTCGATATCGGGCGAAAAGCCAATTTTCAAGGTGCCCAATATTTTATCTCTCAAGTACAGCTCCCACTGTCCCGAAGAAAAATCGTTCTCCAAGTCGTGCATGCAGCATGGACGCCTTTTCAAGTCCGGTGCAATGGGACACCCCGATATGTGCGATGTTGTAGCTGTCAACGACTTTCAGGGTCTCTTCAAATTGTTCGTCAGTGGCAAATCCCAGATGCGTACCACCGATAACAGCAAAAATTTGATCAGTTTGCAGTTTTTCAATGGCGTAGTTGATAATATTGATCATGCCTGCATGGGCGCATCCCAGGACGATAATAATCCCCTTGTCGGTTTCAACCAGCATTGATAGATCATCATGCAAGGGGTCTGGATGAACTTTCTGTCCATTTTCTGCTATAAGCGTCATGGCATGGTCGCCCTTTTCAAAGCTGCTTTGCCGGGGAATTTCTCCAGTCAGATAAATGCCGGGGCCGATTTCCACCAGGTCAGAGCCAAGTTTAAACTGTGCTCCCAGGGATTCCAGATAGCTTCGACGAAACGGTATGCCGATGTCACGTGTAATGCCATTTTTTGACCAGATGCGCCTTGCAAACATGTCGTTGTGGCCATAAACATCCACCGGTCCTTTTTGTTTGAGAACCGAAGGCAATCCACCGGTATGATCGTAATGGCCATGGCTGATCATGATGGCTTTAATGGAGCTGAGATCTTTTTTCAGGGCCAGAGAATTCTGAATTATGGTAAAGCCTTGACCGGTATCAAACAGGTAATTGCCACTGTCGGTCTCAACAAAGCAGGAAAAACCATGCTCCCCGAGAACATCAAAGGGTACTCCCACAGAATTTTCGCATAAAATTGTCAATCGCGTTTTCATGGGTATTTACTGGCCTGGTAAAGAAAATTGTAAACCGCTTTTAAAGCAGACATAATATCCTTGCGGTTTTGGATATTTTAGTAGCTTCCATATAGGGGAGAAATATTGGCTTTCAGTACTTTTTTAGCAGGATCCGGGAGTCAAAATGGTGATGTTTCCACTGGCCATTAATACCCGAAACCACGCCACTACGGTTTCTCTTTATAAGGGAGTGTCATCTGCCGGCATTGTAAATAATTATACTCAGGATCCTTATGAACGAGGGTCGCATTCTCCAGGATAGCCGTTGCCGCTATCCATGCATCGGCCAGCGAAAGACGGTGAGTAGCTTTAATGGCAGCCGCTTTTTCAAGCAAGGGAGTACTTTCGTGAATTATCGACAGGGGCAGCGAGTGAACCTGTTCATACGCAAGTCGTCCATCCTGCTCCCCCTCATCTTTCCACACCCTGTAAAACATTTCCATCAGTGAGATAAAACAGACGAGAGCTTTTATTTTTCCTTTTTGCGCCTGGTAGAGAAGATCTGCAACCTGTTCGGCACCAGATTCATTGTCCCGTAAAGTGAGAAGTGCTGACGTATCAAAAACGTAACACTTCATTCATGCACCCGGTCTGCCGCCCTTTCTTCCAACAGCCGCGCAGTTGCTCCCCCCTTTCCTTTCCCTCGAAAAGCGGAGATAGGATCTTTCTTTACAGGAACAACCCGGATTGTATTATCCTCAACAATCCACTCCAGGCGATCAGAAGGAGTGATGTTGAATTGGTGGCGCACAGCGGCGGGGATAACTGTCTGCCCTCTTTTTGTTACGGTACTGCGCATGATTTTACCCTCCCTGGATGAATTACTTTGACAGCTAAAGTGTAATTCATTGTCGGGGGTCAGTCAAGTCATGGATCGGGGCAATGGAAGTTATGTAAGGAAATTACCAGGTATTCAGTCCGGCAGGGGATGATACGGAAAATACGGGTCATGAACAGCATGGGATACCAAAAAAGAACCACAAGGGATGCTCATCAGGAGCATTTGGGATGATTATGGGACACTCAATTGTCCCAGATGGTAAAATCGTCCATTTTGCTCTGAAAAAGTGAGCATGTGCAATATATTGATTTTACAAGATTAAATGGTGGGCGAGGCGGGATTCGAACCCGCGGCCTTCGGCTTCGGAGGCCGACACTCTATCCAGCTGAGCTACCCGCCCTTGGGACGAATCATCTATACCATATTCTCTCAAATGGTTCCATCTCTATTTGCATTGCCAAAAACAGTGTATCCTGGTAGGAACGGGGGCTGAAATTGACTTTTGCCACCTTGCAGTATCCCATCCCGGAGTAAGTGTTGAAAAAAAGATTGATTGAACTCGCGATTGTAGCTGGATTGCTGTTTTGTACTTCGGTTGTTCTCTGGTTTACCAATGGAGACAACCATATCTCTTCCGCTGTTCTCGGTCCTGAAAAAATCAGCCCTATTGGAACAAAGTTCTGGCCTGCCGGATCGGAATTCCCCTGGAATATTCTCTATGACTGGGCACCCGTTCCAGCCATCATGTTGGTTGCTGCAGCATTGATTCTGCTGGTTGCCGGTTTTTTTATTTCCAGGATTGCGACGTGTCGCAGGAAAGCGGTTTTTGTACTCTTGTTCCTTGCACTTGGTCCGGGACTGGTTGTCAATCTGCTGCTCAAGGATCAACTTGGCCGTCCCCGGCCAAGGGAAGTGATTGAATATGGCGGCAGCCATCAATATACTCATTTCTGGCAACCGGGCAGCGCCAGCAAAAACAGTTCGTTTCCCTCGGGACATGCAGCCATAGCTTTTTTTACAATGGCGCCCTGGTTTGTGCTGCGTGATAACAGACGTGCCCTTGCTGTCGGTTTCCTGGTCTTCGGGTTGTCCTTTGGCTCACTTGTCGGTGTTGCCCGAATTCTGCAGGGAGGACATTTTGCAAGTGATGTTGTCTGGGCTGGAGGATTGATTTATCTGATCGGAGGAGGATTGGCCCTGGTCATGGGCTTTGGCAGGGATCAGGGAGAAGATAGGCAGCGCGAGCATGGTTCAGGAGAATCGGTTTCTCTGTCACCATGAAATTAACTTTCCAAATCCATTTTCTGTGCCGATAACAGTGGCTCGATAGTTTCAAACACCTCTTTAACTGTAATTGCCTGCAGGCATTTGTTGTCTGTGCAGGGAGTCTTCCTGTGATTGGCAGCACTGACGCAGGGCGAACAGGCAAGGCCTGCAAAAATGGGCGTGGAATTGCCCAGGGAGCCATACAGTGCAGGAGTCTCAGGCCCGAACAGGACAAACGTGGGCAGGGGAGTAATGGAGGAAAAATGACCCGGTCCTGAATCATTGGTCACCATGAGAGTGGCTATGGAATAGAGCATGGGCAGCTGTTCCAGTTTCACTGCACCGGCAAAATTGATGCACCGTTCACTGCCTACTTGTCCGCATTTTTCTTCAGCTTCCTCTTTTTCCGATAACGCCCCGGTAATAAGAACAATAACGTCTGATGCTGCAGCCAGGATTCGCTGCATCAACTCAACATAGCGATTACCCATCCATCTTCTCTGGGGCAGCAGCTCACTGGCATTGGGGTTGATCAGAACAATCCTGTGGAGATCGCGCTGGTAGCCCGGACAGTATTGCTTGACCAGCTGGTGCATCTTGTCAAGTTCCTGTTCCGGATAGGTGAGAACAGGCAGTGTTATCTCGGAGTCATGTATTATCTCCTTGGAATAGGGGAGCTCAGGAATGTCGCTGATCAGGCTGTTCACCAGGGCGATGAAGTTTTTCGCAATATGGATGTGACAGTTATAGGCCACCTTATGGGTCAATAATTCCCCCCTGTACAATCCTTCATTGTGAAAGCTGTAAAAACCGACCCGGTTGACTGCTCCGCAGAGACCGGTCAGCAGAGCTGTGAACCGGGAAAACAGTTCCAGGTCAACTACGGTATCAATCCGCTGCCGGCGTGCCCAGCGCAGAAAACGAAAAGTATCAAGGATCAGGACCAGGAGTCCTGTTTCTCGGATGGTAAAGGTGTTCTCCGGGCGTATGGTGCCGATCAGGTCCAGGCTTGGACTGTTTTTCTGGAAGATTACAAAGAAAAGCTCTCCATCAAGGTGCTCTTTGACCTTGCGAAGAGCCGGATCCACCAGAATCGTGGACCCCATTTCCGACAGTTCGATAAAGAGTATTTTCCGGGGCCTGACAGGTTGCTGTGGTCGTAACTTTGCAGCCAGCCATTTCCAGACAGTGAGGAGAAAGGTGAGCGGTATACCGATGTTTCGGTCAATGGCTCGCATGGTGTCAACATTCATATTACGGTCCTGTGAAAATGCAGGAAATCTTGTAAAATTGTCTTTTCGCCCGATCTCTTCGTTATGCGAAAAATTTTATTCTTGGAATATCAATCATATGCCTGTTGTAAAATTTTTCGCGTGCCTCGGAGTCTCCCGATGGTCGCTTACCTGACCTCGAACGAAAAGCCTATTTTTCAAAGTTGCCACAGTGAGTTACAATTTGTTTTTCTGGGTCAGGTAAACTGCAAGACCCGGTAAAGAGGCGACCAGGGCCACCAGTCCGTACAGGATGGAAAAGGTCAGGACCCGTGATTTGTCAGCCCCGATCAGCAGAAAAAAACCAACCATTGCTCCCTCTCTTACACCCCAGCCGGCAAGGGAAATCGGTAAAATGGTCAGCAGAATAACCGGAGGAACCAGGACCAGGTACACCTGCAATGGAAAATCCAGTCCCACGCTCCGGCCGATCATGAAAAAAGCCAGCATGGCCAGCAGGTGGGTGAGAATTGAGAGGGCAAGCTGCATGCTGATCGAGGTCAGGGACGAATATACCTGAAAGTAGCGTTCCGACAGTCGCCCCAGGAATCCCAGGTATTTGCCTGTGACGACAAAGCGAAATTTACGAAGGTAAAACAGCAAAATCAGGCCACCGGTCAGGCAGCTGAGGATACCCAGCAGGGGATAAAAAACATTGACCGGCAGCAGTGTCCGGTTCAGGCTGAGGGCTGTGATATTGAGCAGCAGCAGTCCGGCAAGCCCGATGATCCGATCAATAAAAACGCCGTAAAAAGCATCTTCAGCTGTTCCTTTATCCCGTGAACAGTCAAGAATTCGCAAGGTGTCGCCACCAATACTGGTTGGCAGCCCTTGATTGAAAAAAGCGCCCTTGAAATAGCTTTTCAGATAAAAAGACCAGGAATTTTTGAAACCGATCCTGGACATGATCAGGTACCAGCGTGATCCTGCAACAGTGGTACTGGCAAGCTGAAGGAGAAGGGCAGCCAGCAGGTAGCGGGGTGATGCGGCTGTAATGGCGGCAGATGCATCACCGCTGTTGACGTTTCGGAAAATAAGAAACAGCAGAGCGGTGGTAACAGCAAGCTTGATTGAATAATTTACTGTTCGTTTTTTTCGATCAGTGTCGTGCAGAACCGGCATGGAACAAACCCTGCTTCCTGCGCCACCTGGACGCTGTTGAATTCAATGGTGCAATCTTCGCAGTTATACTCTTCACAGCCGGGCAGATGAAAGATTCTGCTTTGCGCGTTTGCATGAATAACCAGGCTCTGTTTTTCTGCATCCTTTTTTTCAGGTTGTGCGATCTGGTTTCTCCGGCTCAGCAGACGGTGAAATAATTCCCGTAATTTTCTGAATTGAGGAGTAATGTATTTTTCTGAAATATCAGCCGTGAAATCAGTTATTTTTTCCGGGAAAATAGGACGTTCCTGCTCAACGCGCCAGAAGATAAGGATCGTGATTGCTGCAAAGACAATGTTTGGAAGCCACATGCCGAGAACAAGCGGCAGGACTTGATCTTCCACCATGGCCCGGCAGATGGTAAAAAGAATATAGTATAATACAAAAAAACCGAGCCCCAGTGGTATGCCGGCTGCCTTGCGGCCCGGCCCGGCCTGCAGTCCCAGGGGGAGCCCGAGAAGACTGAGGATAAAGCAGCCCACAGGCAGCACCAGGCGATGATGGTATTCTGCCAGGAACTTGATCCCTTTTCTGGTGTCCGTCCCGTATTGACGTGCACTGTCCAGGAGCTGCTGCTGCGACATGGCTCCCCTGCTGATCTGGGTAACATCGTCACCGCCGATTCGTGTGGGCGGTTTCAGGGGAATCTGCAGCTGGTACCGGGAAAAGCGAATTACCTGGTTGTCTTTGCCGTCGGTATTGTGCAGGGTTCCTTTGTTCAGCACAATGGTAACACCCATGTTCTGGACATCAGCCTCCATGTAGCCGCTTTTTGCCATGGTGATAATGGGTTGCAGCCGGTTGCGCATGTCTGAAACATAAACACCGTGCCACCGGTTGTTTTCATCGATCTGATCAACGTAAACGACAAGGTCTCCCAGGGCTTCGGTAAATTTCTTTTCCTTGATTCCCCTGTCGATCTTTTCCTTGGCCAGCTGAAACATGAGCTGGCGCATGGCAATTTCCCCGGCCGGAATCAGACGGATAGAGAAATATCCTGTCAGGGAGGCAATGATGGCAGCTACCAGAATAACCGGTGGCAGCATTCTCCGCAGGCTGATACCGCAGGACTTGAGAGCCAGGATTTCCCGGTCATTGGTCAGGCGGGTGAAGCCGATGATAACGCCGGCCATGCTGGCCATGGGAATGACATAGAGCAGCATGTGCGGGAAGATATAGGAAAAAAGACGTACAAAGTCGGCAAAGTTAATGCCTAACTCCAGCACGACTTCCAGCAGCGGAATCAGCCGGACAAGAAAAAAGACGCCGTACAGGATAAGGAAACTGGCAAAAAACGGTGCCAGCAGCTCCGTTGCCAGGTAACTGTACAGCAGAAAGGGAATCCGTATGTCGTGCATGATCAGGGTGTCAGCAGCCGACTCTGGTGCTGGATTTTGTCAAAGGTTCAGCCGGAAAAAAGTGGCCGGCAGAGACAGTGCCTGCCTGGTGCTCATAGTCGGGAATCATTGATAACATTGTTGATATTGACATCGATCCAGTGCTGGTCCCACCATTCAACCGGTGTTACAAAAATGCCGTGTACCAGCATGGAGAAATGAAGGTGATCGCCACCTGCCATGCCGGTAGTCCCGGAATGACCTATCAGGTCACCCTTGCTGACCATCGCGTCGAGTGAGGTATCGATACGACTGAGATGAGAGTAGAGGCTGCTGATCCCCTGGCCGTGATCCAGGATAACCGTATTACCGTATATGCCGAGGTAGTCGGCAAAGATAACCCTGCCGCTGTTGGCAGCGTTGATTGCAACCTGGGCAGTTGAGGCGATATCCATACCAAGATGCGTCTGGTGGTCTATGGGTTTATTCTTATAGAAATAGGTGCGCTGGTCGGCATAGCCGGCCCGGCCGGCACCGGGCATGCGGATAAAACGATCATGCCACAACTGCCGTGAAACAGTGTTTCTGCAGATTTCAGCTATTTTTTCTGCATTGGCAGTGCGGACTGTATTGTTGACATACAGGTATTTTTCAATGTCAGAGTTTATTTTTTCCATCTCCGGGTAATGACCCTGAAATTCCGGCAACTTCTTTTTTAAAAATCCGTCGGAAATGTTGATACGATCCTTTTTATCTTTTACTTTTTTAAAGGTCATGGAAAAGGTCGCCTTGCCCTCATTCCCGGCCTGATCAACAGCAGTAACCCGGGTGTTTTCCGGTTTTAAACTGTTCCAGGGCAGTCCGATGTAGGCTATAAACCTTTTGTCGTTCTCCTGCAGAGGATAGCCCTGATAAAAAGTTGAGTCGATCATGACCCCGTGACGCTGCGCACGCTCGGACAGGTCATAGACAACAATGCCGCTTCCCCCCGGTCTGATGTATCGCTGCGCATGCTGGATGGTGACAACCGGCGGTCTGGTGTCAATGGTAACCGGGAAACGAACAACTGTTGCGTTTCCTTTGAGCAAACCGTTTAATGAAAAATCATTGACAGTAATGACCAGTTCCGCCTTGCCCTCCTTTGCACCGGCCCGTTTAGCGTCAAGGTTGATGTTTTCTTTCACCTCTGCTGGACCCGCCTTGGAGAACCAGGCCTGGCGGGGAAAGCTCTTGTGAAAGAGCTGGTAGATACCGCCATCCTGCTCTAAGGTTACAACCACCTGTTGTATACCGCTTTTCTGATCAATGGCTTTAAACGGTATCTCCACCGGACCCCCGAGATATTTGATATCCCTGTCAAGAACAAGCCGGGGTTTTTCGGTCTCAAAAAGGATAAATCCGGCAGCTGCACCGGCTGCCAGGATGAGCAGCAGCAGGGTAAACAGTATTTTTCTACCCAGTCCCCTGCCGCGACGCGATGATGAACGTCCTCTGTATCTGTTTATTCTTGCCATAATGGTGAGTTTTGTTTGAAACAGTTTCTTTATATTTTCAGTGAAATCTTTTTGACGGACAACAGGAATTCAGGTCACCCATTATTCATTCCAGATAATTTCATACCGTTTGATATGAATATCACGAACCGGAATAATGGTAAAACGTTTGGAGACCATTTCTTCAATCAGTTCAATATTACTCGCTTCCTCCCGGAGCAGCATGTCGGCGATCCTGGGATGAACCTTGATGGTAACGTTGCTCCCCTTTATCTTACGGGCATCGCGTGATATTCTGCGGAAGATTTCATAACAGATTGTTCGCTGGGATTTTATTATACCGTCACCGCCGCAGTAAAAACAGGGCTCACACATCATCTGCGACAGGCTTTCACAGGAGCGTTTACGGGTCATCTGGACAAGGCCGAATTCCGAAAGCTTGAGGATATTAACCCTGCTTTTATCCTTGCGGGTGGATTCCTGGAAAGCTGCGTACAGTTCTTCGCGGTGATGTTCATTGTCCATGTCGATGAAGTCGATAATAATGATACCGCCGATGTTGCGTAACCTGAGCTGGTAGGAAATCTCTTTTACCGCCTCCATGTTGGTTTTAAAAATTGTTTCACTGAGATCATTTTTTCCCACATAGCGGCCGGTGTTCACGTCCACTACCGTCAATGCTTCCGTGGTTTCAATAATGATATAGCCCCCTGAACGCAACCAGACCTTTTTATCCAGAGCCCGGTTGATATCCACTTCAATACCGTAGGACTCAAAAAGAGGTGTGTCTCCCTGGTAATGGATAATTCTATCTTTCAATTTAGGGGCAAAGGTCATGACAAAGGAAAGCAGACGATCATACACAGGCTTTGAGTCAATGATAAGCTCGTTGACATCATCAGTAAACAGATCACGTACCGACTTGAGAACCATGTCAAGATCCTTGTACACCAGGCTGGGAACTGACGACCGTGCAGCTGTTGACATGATTTCATCCCAGAGCAGGAGCAGGAATTCCATATCCGCTTCAAGCTCGACACTGGTAATGTTTTCCGCAACTGTTCGAACAATAAAGCCGGTTCCGGGCGGGCGAAGCTTTTCTATTTTCTGTTTGAGATTTTCCCGGATATTTTCATCCTGTATCTTACGGGATATTCCGATATGGTCGGTTAAGGGCATGAAAACAAGGTTGCGGCAGGGCAGGGTGATGTGGCTGGTGAGCCTGGCCCCTTTTGAACCAATGGGTTCTTTGGAAATCTGCACCAGGATTTCCTGGCCTTCCTTAAGCAGTTCCCTGATGTTAGGGCTTGCCGAGGTGTGATTATTCTCTTCGATCTCTTGAGACTGCAGAACATACTGATTACATGGATGTTCATCAATGGTAAGGCGATGTTCCATTCCAGACATGGATGTATGGACATCATCCACGTACAGAAAACCTGTTCGTTCAAGGCCGATATCGACAAAGGCTGCCTGCATGCCGGGCAGTACACGCACGACCCGACCGTAGTAGATATTACCCACCAGCCCTTTTTCGGCCGGACGTTCCAGGTGAAATTCCAGCAGATTGCCGTTTTCTACCAGGGCAATACGATTCTCATAAGGCGTTGCATTTATAAGGATGTCTGTGTACATATATTTCCTGTCCGTAACTGATGGTGACGAACGATTGTTGTCTTCTGTTCAAGGCACCTTTAAGCCTGTATTGCTGTCATGGATAAACTTTTAAAGATACTCTACAACTGTGTGTTTGCCCACAATAAATTGGCTGTCAGCGGCAGTAGTCTTATTTTTTGTATTCAGCACTTCATAAGCGTCACGTGATCTCTGTTATTGTACCTACCTTTAATCGAGCACATTTTATTGAAAAATCCCTTGGTTCTGTTTTGAACCAGACCCGTTCCTGTGATGAAATTCTGGTGATAGATGATGGCTCAACAGATGCAACAGAGGTTGTTGTCAGCCGGATATCCGAACACAGCCAGATAAAAATCCGTTATATTCATCAGGAGAACAGGGGTCCCTCGGCGGCCCGTAACAGGGGAATAGCCGAAGCCAGTTATGATGTTCTCTGTTTTCTGGATTCAGATGACTGGTGGGATAATCGTAAGCTCGAACTTCAGATGAAAGCCATGGAACAGCAGCCGGAATATTGTATTTCTCACACCAGGGAGATCTGGTATCGGAACGGGAACAGGGTGAATCAGAAGAAAAAACATGCACCTCCACAAGGTGATATTTTTTCACGTGGTCTGGAAATGTGCGTGGTCGGCATGTCGACGGTCATGGTCCGCAGGCAGTTGTTTGAGAAGCATGGTTTTTTTGATGAATCACTGCCCTGCTGCGAGGATTATGACCTCTGGCTGCGGGTGGGCAGCAAGGAACGTTTTCTACTCATTGATGAGCCCCTGACCTTGAAAGACGGCGGCCGTGACGACCAGTTGTCTGTCATCTATCGCCGGGGAATGGATGTCTGGCGTATCCGTTCCATCTGCAGCCTGCTGGAGAACCTCAGCCTTTCATCACAGCAGTACCGGTTAGCCCTTGCTGAATTACGCAGAAAATGTACTATTTACGGCAACGGCTGCATCAAACACGGCAGGCAGGAAGAGGGTGAGCGCTATCTGGCCCTGCCGGATCGATACGCTTCCCCGCAGCGATAGTCTGAAATCCGTCAACCAGAACTCTAAACCCATAACCCGGAACCAGCAATTGTCCTACGGCGACCCCTCTCGATACATCAATCATCTCTATGTTACCAGGGAGTGTCAGGACAACGATTATGCCAGGGAGATTATCAGGCGCAGCAGACTTCCGGTAACGGTCATTGGAAACCGGGAGCATCCAGCCATTTCTGGGCTATACCCGGATAACCTGGGCCGGGGCAAACATCATCTGCTGCTCTGTCGGAACCGGGGCCGCTTTTTCAAGCCCTGTCCAGCAACCCGGGAATACACCTGCTGCGAATACCAGGTGCTCAATATCGGCATGGGCTGCCCCATGGACTGTGTTTACTGTATCCTGCAGGCCTATCTGAACAACCCCTGGATCAGTTTTTTTGTGAATACCCAGGATTTGTTTGCTGAACTTGATGAGGCTTTTTCTGCAAATCCGGACACTTTTTTTCGTATCGGCACGGGTGAGTTCACTGACAGCCTGGCCCTGGATACCTTGACCGGGTTCAGCCCGTTGCTGGTTGATTACATGCGCAGCAGGAAAAAAGCAGTGCTTGAGTTGAAAACAAAATCCGTAGTCATTGACAACCTTGCCGGCCTTGACCACGGCGGCCGCACTATTGTTGCCTGGTCGTTGAACAGCGAGAGGATCATGGCGAGTGAAGAAATCCGGACAGCCTCTCTTGAAGAACGACTGGCAGCAGCTGTTCGTGTAGCGGACTGGGGATATCGGCTTGCCTTTCATTTTGATCCGATTATCTGGCATGACGGCTGGCAGCAGGGGTACCGCTCTACCATCAGACGGCTGTTTGAAGTCGTGCCTGCTGACCGCATTGCCTGGATCAGCCTGGGTGCCCTGCGCTATCTGCCGTCACTAAAAGCCATTGCTTCCAGCCGGTTTCCAGGTTCCACTTTTTTTTACGAAGAATTTATTGACGGTCTTGACGGTAAAGCCCGGTATTTCAGAAGCCAGCGGGTTGAGATGTACAAGGTTATTGCTGATGAACTGGCAAAACATGTTTTTCCAGCAACCTGTGTCTACTTCTGCATGGAAAGCGACAACATCTGGCAGGAGGTTTTCGGTTTCAGTCCGGATGAAAAAGGCGGCCTGCGTACCATGCTGGATAGGAGTGTCAGCTGATCGGAATTTTACAAATGTGGCTGGCTTTTTCCTGATCGGGCGTTAATATAAGAGGCAACATAGAGATCAACAATTAACAACAGGTGAACCATGATAAACAAAGTGATTCTCATCGGTAACCTCGGGGCGGATCCCGAGCTTCGTTACACCCAGAGCGGCACCCCGGTGGCAACCTTCAGCGTTGCAACAACCAGGCGTTGGAAGGACAAGGAAGGCCAGCAGCAGGAAGAGACGGAATGGCATCGTATTGTTGCCTGGAGCCGTCTGGCGGAAATTTGCGGCGAGTATCTGAACAAAGGGTCCCGGGTCTATATCGAGGGAAGGCTGCAGACCAGGAAATGGCAGGACCAGAACGGCAATGATCGGTACACAACTGAAATTGTCGCCCAGGAGATGAAGATGCTTACCCCCCGTGGTGAAGGAGCAGGCGGGGGAGGCGGCTTTGATCCAGGTCCCGCAGCAGGTGGCACCCCTTCCGGTGGATATGGTGATGATTCCTTCTCTGGAGGAGCACCTTCAGGTGGCACCGGTAACGACGTACCCTTTTAATCTTTTGGCTACCTTGAAAAATTGTCTTTTCGCCCGATCTCTGTGTCACAGAAAAACAAAAAATGCTCACATATGACTAATATGCTGCGCTTTTTTATTTTCCTGTTCCTTGATCTCGAACGAAAATTCTAATTTTTCAAGGCACCCTTTTTTTAAATCAGCTTGGTTTAATGGCGAAGGATGCTTATCCTTCGCCATTTTTGTTTGTATGGCAGTCTGTTTGAAATAAATGATTATCGAGCCAAAAAACACTTCACCAAATAGACATTTTTCATATCATCCTTATAGTTTGCTCTGCGACGTGGCTTTAACAGGAATTAGAAAAATATATATCGAGAAAACAAAGAGATGGAATACTACGAAATCCTCGGAGTATCAAAAACAGCATCAGCTGACGAAATAAAGAAGGCGTATCGTAAACTGGCGTTACAATATCATCCGGACAAAAATCCTGATAATGCGGAAGCTGAGGCAAAATTTAAAAAAATCAGTGAAGCATATGCTGTGTTGTCGGATTCAAAAAAACGTCAGGAGTATGATACCTATGGTTCGGCGGGTTTTCAGCAACGCTATTCCCAGGAAGATATTTTCCGTGGTTTTGATCTCAACGATATTCTCAAGCAGTTCGGATTTGGCGGAGGTTCCTTTCGTACCGGCGGCTTTCGTACCCAGACCGGAGGAGGAAATCCCTTTGGCGATATTTTTGGCCAGGCAACCAGAGGATGCGGCAGTTGCCGTCCCCAGCCTGTAAAAGGTCAGGATCACACCTATGAACTCTCCATCTCGCTTGAAGATGTCCTCAATGGTGCTGAAAAGACGATAAGTCTGCGTCGTAACGGTGGAAATCAGAACATTTCCGTTAAGGTTCCCAAGGGAATTGAATCCGGCAAGCGGCTGCGTCTGACCGGAAAAGGTGCGCCCTCAAGCTCCGGCGGACCTCCGGGTGATCTGTACCTCAAGGTGACCATTCAGCCGCATCCGGTCTTTACCCGCGACGGAGACAACCTGCTGATGGAAAAGAAAATACCGTTCAGCGCCGCCTGTCTTGGTACTACGGTTGAGGTCACCACTCTGGAGGGAAAGAAATTCAAGGTCAAGGTGCCGGCTGGAGTTCAGCAGGAGGCCAGGCTGCGGATAAAAGGACATGGTCTGCCTGCAGGTCCCTTAGCCAAGCGCGGGGATATTTACGTCAAGATACTGGTTCAGATTCCGAAGAAATTGAACCGGGAACAGAAAAAAGCTGTGAAAAAACTGGCCGAACTTGGTCTGTAAAAAACAGCGATCAGCTGTTGGTATCAGTGCCGAGAATAACAGCCAGATGATCGTCTGTATTCTCTAATATTTCTGGTCTGCATAGGCCAGCCAGCCGCCGGCCCCCACCAGATCCCTGTCAAAGGGGTTCATGGAGAAGCTGCATTCGACTCGCTCACCCTTCTGGTTTTCTCCGGAAATTGTTTCCTTTTCCAGATCAACCTTGACCATTACCATGCCGTTGTTGTCAGCAAGAGAAAAAAGGCGGTCAATATCCGTTTTTGTGAGTTCCACGGCAAGGATTCCGCAGTTAAACATGTTCTGCCGGAAGATACGGGCAAAGCTCTCACCGATTACCACGTTGATGTCATTGACTTCCAGCGCCCAGACCGCATGTTCGCGTGAGGAGCCGCAGCCGAAGTTGGAGCGAGTTATCAGTACCTTTGCCTTCTGAAAGTCATCCGCATTGGTATCAAACTCCTTCCCCTCAAGAATCAGGTCTTCCAGCAGGTGAGGCTGCAGGGCCCGTTTGCTGATTTCAGTGAGATATTTTGCCGGGATAATCTCGTCTGTGTTGATGTCGCTTCTATCTATATAAAAGGCAGGTCCGCCGAATTCTTTCATCGTGTAACTCCTGTACAGTACCAGTCTCTTGTGGGCTCAGTTCATGAACTGTCTTGGATCCCTGATTTCACCGGTTATTGCGGCAGCAGCCGCTGAAAGCGGGCTCATCAGGTGGACCATGCCACCTTTTCCCATGCGCCCGTTAAAGTTTCTGTTGGTTGTAGAGGCACAGGTCTCGCCTTCGGCCAGAACACCGCTGCTCATGCCCAGGCAGGCACCGCAGGTGGGATTGAGTACGCAGAAGCCTGCATCCATGAAAATTTTGATCAACCCCTCGTCCAGGGCCTGGGAGTAAATGGCCGGGGTTGCCGGTGTCAGGATTCCCCGGACAGAATCTGCAATGGTACGGTCTTTCAGAATAGAGGCCGCTGCCCGGATATCCTCAATCCGGCCGTTGGTACACGAACCGATATACACCTGGTCGATCCTGGTTCCGGCAAGTTGTGAGATATCTTTGACTTTATCCGGTTTGAATCCATAGGTTACCTGGGGCTGCAGTTTTGTGACATCAATGGTCAGTGACTGTGCATAGGACGCATCCGGATCTGAATGCCACTTGCTGAAATCCTGGACAGCTTCATCAATGGAACCATACTCATTTTTGATAAAAGGCCACAGATATTCAGCAGTGGTGCGGTCGGGCCTGCACAGTCCAGATGTCGCTCCGGCCTCAACCGACATGTTGCACAGGGTCATGCGCGCAGACATATCCATCTGCTCAACTACAGGCCCGCAGAACTCCATCACCATATCTGTTGCGCCATTGACAGTCAATGTCTTGATAATGTAGAGAATGATGTCTTTTGCTGACACAGCCGGATCCATTGTGCCGAGAATCTCAACTTTCATGGAAACAGGCTTGCGAAAAGCACAGACCCCTTTAAGGATTCCAACTTCCAGGTCCGTGGTTCCCACGCCGGCGCCAAAGGCTCCAAAGGCTCCATGAGTGCAGGTATGGGAATCACCCATGATAACTGTATAACCGGGCCTGACAAACCCTTTTTCAGGAAAGAGGGCGTGGCAGACACCATTGCGGCCTATGTCAAAAAAATCTTTGATCTGGTGCCGCCTGGCCCATTCCCGCATGATTTTGGCCTGGGTCGCAGTCTTTGAGTCCTTGGGCGGAGTAACATGATCAATCACCGCCTTGATTTTTGCAGGATCAAACACCCGGTCCATTCCCTTGTCCATCAGGTCCATGATGGCTAATGGAGTGGTAATTTCGTGGCACATGATAACATCGATATCAAGAACCATGTTGTCGGGTGTCGGGGTATCACGCAGATGCGCGGCAAAGATTTTTTCAGTTATGGTCTGTCCCATCGCACTTCTCCAGGGAAAATGAGAATAAGCCTGCCGGAACAACTCAACTGTTTCAGCAGGAGCAGTGTCAAAAGTTGAAAAGTTTGTTTATTACACAGCCTCTGTCCAGGAGTCAATTCATTTTCGCTGTGACACAGATATCGGGCAGGCAAGTGAGCCTGTGAAACTCTGAAACAGTAATTCTACAAGGTGGCCTGTATTTAATGTGAGTTTCAATTATCCGGTGTACTATACCTGTTTACGATTCGGAAAGTAAGAGGATAATACTTTCCGTTATTCCAAGCTATACTACATGTAGATTGATAAGGCTGATGGCTTTAACCACTGATACCAAACCCGGGGCTTCACTGCACTCTGCCGGGCATTTTTCCTCATACCTGCATCTACTCAGGTCAAATATCAACTATCGTCGTTTCTGGTCAGCAGGTGTCATCAGTCAGATTGGTGACTGGTTCAACTATATCGGAATTTTTGTCCTTTTAAACGATTTGACCGGTTCCGGTCGGGCTGTGAGCTGGTTTCTGATTGCCAAATTCCTGCCCACAACAATACTGGGTCCGCTGGCAGGCGTGATTGCAGACCGGTTCAACCGTAAGACCATCCTGATTAGCTGCGACCTGATGCGGGCAGTGGTGGTGTTGGGTTATCTGCTGGTCCGTGATGTAGAGCATATCTGGCTGGTGTATGTTCTTGCCTTTGTGCAGGAGTCGATCTGGACCTTTGCCCATCCGGCCCGCCAGGCTTCTGTCCCAAATCTGTGCGGTAGAGAGGAACTCAGCACGGCCAATGGCCTGTCCGGGTCGTCCTGGTCCATAATGCTGGCAGTGGGCGCTGCCCTGGGAGGTTTTGTGTCAGCGACCTTTGGCTGGCAGACGGCTGTCATGGTGGACGGTTTCACCTTTCTTGTTTCAGCCGTCATCATGTCTTCAGTAGCGTTGCCCGTAAGCGCAAAAAAGAGACTGGCAGGGTTTTCTTTTGCCAGGATTACCGGCTGGCAGGGACTGGTTGAAGGAGCCCGGTATGTACAGAGACATCCGCGGGTTGCGGCCCTGTTGATGGTTAAAAGCGGCTGGGCCCTGTCAGGTGGAATTCTCGTTATGCTTACCGTATTCGGTGAACAGGTTTTTTCAGAGAACGGCCAGGGCGGCCTGAGCGGTGTTCTCTTTTCCATGCGCGGTCTTGGTGCGGCCGTCGGCCCAATTGTTGCCTGGCGCCTGTTTGGTGATGGCATTAATCCCATGCGCAGGGCTATTGGCGCAGCTTTTTTTATCTCCTCTGCCTCCTATCTGCTGTTCAGTCAGTCTCCCACGATTGTTCTTGCTGCTCTCTGTGTATTTTTCGGCCATATCGGCGGTGCTATTCAGTGGGTGTTCAGTACCACGTTGCTGCATCGCCGGGTTGAAGACAGCTTCCGGGGCAGGGTATTTGCAGCCGAGATGGCCCTGCTCACCCTGGTACTCAGCCTGTCCACCTGGTGCACCGGTCAGGCGCTTGACATGGGGATAAATCCCCGTACCATTGTTATGGCCCTGGCTTTTTTGTTTCTGCTGCCGGGAACCGGCTGGCTTGTTTACCTGAAGTCACTTTCCAGATCATCCTCATGACGTATGATAAGAAAATTTTCTTGCTAAACTGGGAATGATTACTACATTGTATTGGAAAGGTTAAATCACAATGCAAAATGGAGATGGTATGACAACTACAATTCTTTTTCTTCTGGTTTCCGGCCTGCTGCTGTTTTCATCCAGCGGTGCTGCTTCAGCACAATATAAAACCGCTACCTTTGCCGGTGGCTGTTTCTGGTGCATGGAACCTCCTTTTGAGAACACGGAAGGGGTTGTTGAGGCTGTGGCCGGGTATACCGGCGGCCATGTTGAAAATCCCACCTACGAACAGGTTACTTCCGGAACAACCGGTCATTATGAAGCGGTGCAGGTAACCTATGATCCGGAAAAGGTCAGTTACAAACAGCTGCTTGATGTCTTCTGGCGCCAGATAGATCCCACCGATGACGGAGGCCAGTTTGCCGATCGCGGCACCCAGTATTTTACGGCTGTTTTTTATCATGATGAAGAGCAGAAAAAAGAGGCTGAACAGTCAAAAAATGATCTGAATGGATCCGACATATTTGATAAACCGGTAATCACAGCAATTCTGCCGGCAAAGACTTTTTACAGGGCTGAGGAATATCATCAGGATTATTACAAGAAAAATGCATTCCATTACTCGAGCTACAAGATCGGATCAGGACGGGCCGGTTTTATCAAAGAGACCTGGCAGGGAAAGAGGATTGGGAAGCCTACTGCGGAGAAAAAATATATGCGGCTGCCTGATGAAGAAATAAAGAAAAAACTCACACCGCTGCAGTACAAGGTGACCCAGAAAGAGGGTACTGAAGCCCCTTTTAAAAATGAGTACTGGGACAATAAAAAAGAAGGTCTTTATGTGGATATAGTCTCGGGTGAGCCGCTATTTTCTTCTACTGACAAGTTTACATCCGGTACCGGCTGGCCCAGTTTTTTTCGTCCTGTTGAGGAGAACAATATAGTTGAGCGTAAGGATCTCAGCCTGTTTTCCGTGCGTACCGAAGTGCGGAGCAAGTATGGAGATTCCCACCTTGGGCATGTTTTTGAGGATGGACCTGAGCCCACCGGCCTGCGCTACTGCATAAATTCAGCAGCTCTCAGGTTTGTACCTAAGGAGAAGCTGGCAGAAGAGGGTTATGGAGAATACCTGGATCT
>CAZKBZ010000038.1:0-4035 GCA_964551175.1 uncultured Desulfobulbus sp. | reverse complement strand
TCACACATCAGCATCCTGTGCAGTAATTGAATAGAACTTATCTATTATCCGCTTATGTTTCAGGGCAACACTGGAGTCGCGCATGAGAAGATTGGTCATCTGCTCGGCCGGAATTGGTTTGTTGAATAAAAAACCCTGGCATTCATCGCACTGGTTTTCCTGCAGAAAGAACAGCTGCTCCTCAGTCTCCACTCCTTCTGCCAACACTTGAAAATCAAGTTTTTTTGCAATGGCGATGATAGCCCTGGTGATTGCCGCATGGCTGGCATTGGTGGTCACGTTCTTGATGAAGGAGCGATCAATCTTGATTTTGTCCACGGCAAAGCGCTGCAGATAACTCAGCGAAGAATAGCCTGTGCCGAAATCATCAATGGCCATCTTGATCCCTTCCTTTCGGCAGTTGTTGATCAGCTCAATGGTGCTTTCCATGTTTTCGATGAGTACGCTCTCCGTAAATTCGACCTCAAGTGAACCTGGTGGAAAGCCGGTACTCTCCAGACATTCCATGATTTCTTCAAACAGATTGTGGCGTCTCAGCAGACTGCCGGAAAGGTTGACGGCCATGGTAAAGTTTTTAAATCCCATGGTCAGCCATTTTCGCCCCTGTTCACAGGCCAGCCGTACAAGATCAAGGCCCAATTCCTCAATGAGTCCTGTGTTTTCAGCAATGGGAATAAAGATAGCCGGTGAAATATTGCCCTGTACCGGATGATTCCAGCGTGCCAACGCCTCCATGCCGACAATAACCCCGTTTGTCAGGTCGATCTGTGGCTGATAATGATTGAACAGTTCGCTGTTTGCAACGGCTTTGCGCAGGTCGTTTTCCAGGTGCAGGTTCTGGATGGCCTGGGTATCCATGTCGTTCGTCCACCGGCAGCTTGTGTTCCCACCCCTGGTTTTAGCCGCTTCCATGGCAGTGTCGGCATTTCGCAGCAGTTCAGGCGGGCTGGTACCGTCATCAGGGTACAGGCTGATGCCGATGCTCGGGGTAACAAAGATATCTCGGGATTTTATGGAAATGGAGTGCTGAAACCTGCGCAGTATTCTGTCAGCCAGATCCTTGACCTGCTTTTCGCTGGTCGGTGAAGGGAGAATGATGGCAAATTCATCTCCACTTAAACGGGCCACAAAATAATCTCCTGACGCTTTTCCGCTTTGCTGCAGTATGGCTGTAACTCTGCAGAGCAGTTCGTCACCAAAGCCGGGGCCCAGCATGCGGTTGATACGTTTAAAATGGTCAAGATCTATATAGAGCAGGCCAACATGGGAGTGATCAATCTCGGCCTGATTGATGCAGTGGGAAAAGTATTGTTGAAAAGAAGGTCTGTCCGGAAGACCGGTCAGGGCATCATGGGAAAACCGTGATGACAGATTTTGCTCCTGCTCAGCGGAACTGATCCTGTCTGCTGGTGTACACTGGCAGATAAAACCACCTTTTACCTCTTCATGCAGCCCTTCATTGCGGTAGTTGATGGACATATTGAACGGCAGCCGGCTGTTGCTGTCATCTCTGACAAACACTTTTCCGTGCCAGCTTCCCCAGTGCATGGCTTCCTGGAGGATTGTTTTCAGGTTCTGTTCGGGATCCGAAAGTACAACAAACTGATCAAGTTTTTTCTCCACCAGGCTCTGCTGGTCATATCCGGTCATGCTGCAGAAAACAGCATTGGCATACACTATCTGGCGCTGAATGTCTGCAAACAGAATTCCATTGTTCTGACAGTCAATGATCTGGCGGGTAATGTCCAGTTCCCGCTGCATCCTGGAAATAGTTTTATCGACCTGCTGTAACTGGGAGGTTTTCTGCAGCAGTTCCTGGAGCAGGATTTCCTCCAGGGATTCCTCCTGGATATTGTCTTTATCGTCAGCCGGTGCAGTGATAGCTGAATCAGGCCGGGTGTTTTCAGACGGCAGAGAAGTATCGTGGCCCGGTCTGGTTGACCTGTTTTTTTTTGTTGATCCGGAATCACTCATACGCTGACCAGGACGGAAGACTTTTCAAGGTGCCCTGCAGTGGACAACTTATTAATGGCCATTTTGAAAAAATGCTATTTTTGCTCAATCTATGCGTTATGCATAAAATTTTGTGAATGCCTTGACCTTGAACAAATGCTCTAATTTTTCAAGGCAGCCTACTGTTTATATTATAGCGCAAAACTGCAAAGGGTAAAGGACGGATTACGCAGACCGTTTCGTCTCCGGGCTGGTTTCTCCCCGGGATGCATCAGAATAGCGGTTGAGGACTCCGTACAGCATATCAGGTAGATCATTTTTCTGTCGTGAGCTGCGTTTGATCTGTTTCAGACATTTATCCAGAGTCAGCGGCTCATTGATAAAAATATGGCGGAGTATCAGTGAAATCAGCCTTGTAATAGTGGTCAGGTTGGAAATACGGGACTGCAGCTCATGGTCCCGGTCAAATGCTGTCGAGGCAAAGACCTCCACTGGTCGACCGTCAAGCTCACTGACTGATAAATACCATTTGTTGCGTTCCCGGTCAACGGTCCGGTAACGCTTACCGTCCAGAACTTCGGGCAGTTCAATCTTTTCCTGAGATGCTGATTGATAAGGTCTGGGCAGGATAGGTTCATCCTGCATCTCCGGCCACAGTTTTTTAATGATTTCCGGATGATTTTTTATGGTTTGTATAATTGTACGGCAACCGGAACAGGCATGATAGCCATCTGTTTTTCTTGTTTTTTTTTCAGCGCCGCACACCTGGCAGCAGGATTTTTCAGTGTCTTTCACGATGTGTTCTCCAAGTTGTCCGGAAGGTTGTATTTTTTCAGTTCTCAGGGTACAACGTGTTCTCAAGAATAACCTGAGTTGGCAAGGTTCAGCCTGACATGGAGCATGCTGAACTGCTGCCGAATTTCAATTGTACCCCATGAGAAGACGTTTTAACAAGCGCCTTGATAGAGAGATTCGTTTTGAACAGGCAAGGAGGCGTAATCTGGTCAGTGCCGAACCTGGCCTGCACGAATGCATTCTGGTGCTTGACGGTCTGAAACTCGATTTCAATATCGGCAAAATATTCAGATCTGCCGATGCATTCGGCGCACGGGAGATTCACCTGATCGGTGTGCAGTCCTTTGATCCCGAACCGGCCAAGGGATCGGTGCGCTGGGTTCCTTTTCACTACCATGATGATTTTTCATCGTGTTATCGGACATTGTCAACACAGGGTTATTCTGTGATTGTTCTGGAACCCGGCTGTTCAAATCTGCTGGGTGAATATGCGTTTGCAGAAAAATGTGCTTTTGTTCTGGGGCATGAGGAGTTTGGCATCAGTTTTGACCGCAGTAACTATCCGGCAGTTGAGGGGCTTTCCATCCCGCAGTGGGGACATGTACAGAGTCTGAATGTCAGCGTGGCTGCTTCTATTGTCCTGTATGAATATGTCCGGCAGCATGGCAGACCGCTCTCTGAGGGGCTGCCGCAGAAAGGTGGATCAAATTACTTCAGGCAGAGAGGAGGGCAGCGTGACTGAAAACAGCAGGGGATTGTTGATGGTGTTTACCGGCAACGGCAAGGGAAAGACAACCGCCGCCCTGGGTTTGACCCTGCGTGCTCTCGGCCATGGTCACCGGGTCTGCTTTATTCAGTTTATCAAGGGAAGCTGGCATTATGGAGAACTGGAGGCGGCAAAACAGTTTAAAGGGCTGCTTGATTTTCACGTCATGGGACGGGGTTTTACCTGGAAATCAGATGACCTGGAAAAAGATATCGCCGTTGCCAGAGAGGCCTGGGACTTTGCAAAAAAAATAATCGCGGAAAACAGGTACGATCTGGTGGTCCTGGATGAACTCACCTATCTTGTCGCCTACAAGATGATAGATGAGCAGGAAATGGTGGACGTGCTGACCGGTCGTGATTCCTCCATGCATATCGTGGTCACAGGCCGGGGAGCAGGGAAGAAGCTTACAGAGGCCGCCGATCTGGTAACGGAAATGTGTGAGATAAAACATCCGTACAGGCAGGGGATCAAGGCGCAGAAAGGAGTAGAGTTCTAATGCGGGATTTGCCTGCAACCCA
>CAZKBZ010000037.1:18280-26486 GCA_964551175.1 uncultured Desulfobulbus sp. | reverse complement strand
TTTTCCTGTGACACAGAGATCGGGCGAAAAGGCAATTTTTCAAGGTAGCCTACAGTTTAATCTGCCCGAAAGTTGTAAGTGGTCAGGGAACAAAGTATTACACCCAGATACATTGCCGTTATTTCACATTCAGAAGGCCTTTCAGATAGGATTCTACACTGTCAGCCAGTGATTCAAATTCGTATCCCCCCTCCAGGATCGAAAGAAGAGAACCGGGACAGTACTTCTGCTCCCAGCTTTTTATCCTGCTGCCCAGCTGTTGATACAAATCAGTTGAATAGTTGAGCCCGGACATATCATCACACATGTGCGCATCAAATCCTGCAGCAATGATGAATGCCTGGGGAGCAAATTCTTCAAGAATGGCCTGGACGGGGGTGTCAAGCAGTTCAAAAACCTGACTGTCTCCGGCACCCGGTGGTAAAGGCAGATTCAGGATCGTGCCTGCCCCCCCTCCTTCTCCGTGTTCTTCAGGCCAGCCGGTTCCGGGAAAACTGAAACCCGGGTGTTCATGAATGGAAATATAGAGTGTATCAGCATCATGTTCAAAGGCACTCTGAATTCCATTGCCGTGGTGGGCATCAAAATCAAATACACAGATTCGCTGTTTGCCGCAGGACTGCCAGTGGCGGGCAGCAATAACGCAGTTGTTGAAAAAACAGAACCCAAAGGGCATACCTGGTTCAGCATGGTGGCCGGGGGGCCGGGTGAGACAGAAAACATTTGTCGCCCTGCCCTCCTCCAGGAGGTCTACGCCGCTGATACCTGTGCCTGCCGACAGCATGGCAATGGTAAAGGATTCGTAGCAGATCTGGTTGTCGGTATGATCAATATAGGTCCGACCGGACAAAACCTCCTCTTCCATGCGGAACAGCCAGTCCTCGGTATGAAAGGCCAGCAGCTGATCACGGGTGGCCGGTTGCGGCCGCTGGAAGTCCAGCTTTGCTGCAAGCTCACCCTCTGCTAGCCGCTCACGGATGACTTCCAGCCGCTCCGGCACCTCCGGATGTTCACCGCCACCGGTATCGTGCTGCAACAGACTGGAATCAGTAATAATGGTTAGTTGCTTATGATCAGCCATCAGCCAGTTGAAGAGAAATTTGTTTCTTTTCGGTCTAGTTGGTTTAGACTGACAAGTCAATACATAAGATACACAGTACCAATTTACGCCGGAGGAAACAGTACATACCGTGAAAAATTCAATTACTCTATATAAGTCAAGTCTTTGACCACGCTGCATGCTGGTTGGCCGTGAGCTGACAAAGCTTCAAAAGGAATTTCCGAAACTGCAGATCGAAAAGGTGGATATCCTGACCAATCCCGGCAGGACTCTGAGAGACGGGGTGAAAATGATTCCGACGCTGAAGGCCGGTGACAGGACATTGAGTGGAATTTTCCTCAGTTCCGCCCAACTGAGGGAATTCGTCATAGAATCATTGACCGCCACATCTTCCTGAATGTACACGATTGCCATGTAAAATCAGAAAATGCAACCCGACGATGACTGTCCATCATATAGTCGTATCCTGTAATTGCCTGGTTACCCTGTCAAACCACCACTGCTGTTTTTCAGGGTCACTGTATAATGAAGTGTCTTCGTCGAATGTAGTGTGTTCTTTTATTATCTCTTCATTAGCAGCTTGAATCAGGGCTGTTATTCTTTCCATCAGTTGTTCGTAAGCACCCTGACGGGTTGAATCAACAACCAGGATGGATTCAATTTCCGCCTGGGCCTGTTTGCTGAGATGTCGTGCGGCAAGTTCCATCAGAGCAAAGTGTATCTGCTCGTGTTGAAGCACATATGGAGTTTTTTTCCTGGAAACTTCAGGGTTCCACCAGGAATAGTCGGGAAGGAGAACCGCTTCAAAAGTTATGGATTGAATCCGTCCGAACCAGATGGTTTTATCAAAGTAAGTGCTGTAGCTTGGGTAAATGGAAAACTTTGAATTTTTTGATGGTCGAATCTGAATCCTGGAGCGTGCATTAAAATGTTGTTCATGTTCTATCAGCTCTTCAGGCAGTGATGGGGCGCGAAAGTCGTTGACCGTTAATTTTCTGTACGTGATCCCATGTTCGTACGAAACATGACTGCTGTCCCTTTCCTCAACATGGGGCAGGGCATAATCCGGTAGACGGGAACAACCGTTCAGCAATAATGCAAACAGAATCAATAAAAGCTGTGTTCGCAGGAACATATGGATTCTGAGGCAGGATCAGGGCAGGGAGAAAAAACAGTACCCGAATTCAGCTTCAGTCTGCTTTAGCGGAGATGATTAATCACCTTTCATCTCATCAAAGGAAATATTCATTTCATTCACCCACTTGACTTTTCCGGTTGTGGTGTCCATCACGTAAATTTGGGTGATATTATTCCTGACAATCGGCTCCATCTGGTATTTTCCTACAGGGTAACTCCCTGATATTCCTGTTAGCAGCAGAATTGCCATCGTACTTAATGCACCGATAATGAGATATGAAATCCTTTCTCTCCAGACACATGCAGACATAACCTGTACCTCCTTGATTAAACCGAAAAAACCGTTGAACCCTGTACTGTTGTATCTATTGTACCATTGTATTATCAATTCTTACAAGCCAGTCTGCGGTGATAACAGCCATTGAACGATGAAACTCTCTACCGTGTCGACTCCACCGAACATATTGGTGCCGTGAATATTTGTTTGCTCAAAAAGCTTGAGTTCAGCACCTTTGTTCTGCAGTTCTCTGTAGATGGCTGCTGCCCCGCGATTCTGCTCCTCTTCACTGGAAAGAATCAACATGGGGATCCCGGGCCAGTTTCTGATGTGATCCATGGTCCGGATTCCAAGATAATTCTCTCCCGGGGTCATGAGCACCACAGCATCGGCTTTGACGCTGCCGCTGCTGACGGCATGCACTGCAACTGAACAGCCCACGCTGGCACCGACAAGAACTCTTTTTTTCAACTGCGGTTTCTCTTTCCGCAACCAGTTATCCGCTGCTGCCACATCAAGGTACATTGTATTAAACAGGTCAGGATCCCGGGCAATAACTCTTTTGGAGTCATCGCTGCCATCAGCTGCAAACCGGCTCTGTCCATGTCCACGAAGATCAAGGGAGAGACAGGTAAAACCCGCTGCTGTCAACTGCTGAACAAGGGGCTGCCAGCTCTGCCGGGTGTGACGGTACATGGGCAGCAGAATGACCCCAGTGTGTATATCCATCTCCCTGGCAGGCATGTCCAGGGTGGCAACCAGAGGATGACCATCAGAGGCGGTAAAACTTATCTGTTCGGCCTGGACTGCAGTTGTTGTCAGGCAGCAGAGTATGACCAGGATAACGCAGTAATATCGTATCATTTTTTTCACTTTATTCCCTTTGGATACCGCCCTTTTTTAAGCCGGGCGAGTACGGCTCTTCTGGTGTTGCGCGACTGGTTGAGCATGATAACATAGCCACTGCCGTCGGTCAGATAGCCGGCATAGTTATAAATACCCTTCATGCTGCCGGATTTGGTCAACACCCCCATACGCTTGCCCAACAGATGCGCATTCGGCCTGAATGCCTTAAGTACGGTCAGCATGGTTCGAACTGAAATACGATTATTCCTGGACAGGCCGGCTCCCTCTTCCTGAATAATGTCAGAAGCTGTCTGCTCACCAAGCTGATTTACCAGTTCCTGATGTACGGCCCGGTTTGCCTTGGCCCAGGTAGCAGGATAACCGAACTTTTCCGCCCCGCAGGCCAGGTAGACGAGGTTGGCAATGAAATTGGAGGAATATTTGAGAAATGATAAGGTCAGGTATTCAAGATTCTTTGAATTGTAGTGCCTATAGATGAGCCTGGCACCAGGCGGAACTGTCCTGATGCCCGAATCACCCTGTCCCGGGATTTTGACCTTTTTCTGCACAGCCCGAAACAGCTCTGTAGAATACCTTGCCATCTGCGATTCAGGATTACAATGGCCGGTGCAGACGTTTATCCTGTACCTTCCTGGCAGATAATTTCGAGCCACCTGCCGCATAATGGGCAGGGTCGGTGTCTGCGGTTCACCGGAGAGGACAGTCCCTTTTTTGGTAACCCGTACCGAAACACTGTTAAAGTTGACAACCACCGGTCCGACAGGTGCATCATAGGGATTGGCTGTGGACTGCCGGCCGGGAACCTGCTGCTCCAGGGCAAAACTGGAGGTATCGACAAAGATGGAGTTTATCCGCTGAATGCCCCGTTGCTTCAAGGCAGCAAAGATCAGGTCAATCTCTTCTGAGATAAGCAGGGGATCACCGAATCCCTTGATGTACAGATTATCTTCGCTGTCCGTATAAAAGTCTGTTGTAAAACGATAGTCTTTTCCCAGAATGGCGAAGGCGGCAAGGGCTGTAGGAATTTTAAGCAGGCTTGCAGGAATATAGGGAGTATCCGTATTGCAGGCGGAAACAATGTTTCCCTGCAGATCACTCACCCCGTAAGCCCCATTCTGAATCAGCCCGGAAAAGGACGGGCAGGCCGCGGATACAGCCTGCCCGTTTATGGCAACACTACAGAAAAAGACAACAACAATTGTACGGGAAAGGTGAAAAAAAAAAGTTTTCACTTCTCTCCCCTACTGCAACTTATGACAATCAACCCACCTTGGGCAGATCTGCCAGACTGGCTTCGATTTGCTCCCTGGGGTAGGAGTAATCATGCAGCTCACCGTCAAAATAGGCATCATAGGCTGCCATATCAATCAGCCCGTGACCGGAAAAGTTGAACAGAATGGTCCTGGGCTCGTCGGGATCTTTCATGGCCTCTATAATGGCTCCCCGGATGGCATGGGTCGTCTCAGGGGCCGGAATTATACCTTCAGTCCTGGCAAAGAGGACACCTGCCTCAAAACACTCCAGCTGATGAACGCTCCTGGGCTCTATAACCTTATCCCGGATCAGAGCGGAAATAATGGGTGCCATTCCATGGTAACGGAGTCCTCCAGCATGAATTCCAGGAGGCATGAAGTTGTGACCCAGGGTATGCATGTAGAGCAGCGGAGTCATCATGGCCACGTCACCGGAATCATATGCCAGTTTGCCGGCAGTCATGGATGGACAGGAAGCCGGTTCATAACCGACAAACTTGATCTTCTTTCCCTCCAGAAAATCCGGTACAAACGGTGACATCAGGCCGGCAAAGTTTGAACCGCCGCCGCAACAGCCCACAACCACATCAGGATAAGCACCGGCTATTTCCATCTGTTTTTTAGCCTCAAGGCCGATAATGGACTGGTGAAGAAGAACGTGATTGAGCACCGATCCCAGTGCATAATTGGTATCATCCCTGCCTGCAGCATCTTCCAGGGCCTCAGAGATGGCAATACCGAGCGAACCCGGGGTATTGGGATCTTTTTCCAGAATTGCACGTCCTGTAGCAGTATCCGGACTGGGACTGGCCACGATGTCGGCACCAAAGGTATGCATGATGGATTTACGATACGGTTTCTGATCATAGGAACAGCGTACCATGAACACCTTGCATTCCATGTCGAACTTTGATGTGGCCAGTGACAGGGCAGAACCCCACTGGCCGGCACCGGTTTCAGTGGAAAGCCTTTTTACGCCTTCCCGCTTGTTGTAATAGGCCTGGGCAACAGCAGAATTCGGCTTGTGGCTGCCCACGGGAGAAACACCTTCATTCTTGAAAAAAATCCTGGCCCTGGTTCCAAGAGCCTCTTCCAGCTTATAGGCACGGACCAGCGGAGAAGGTCGCCAGATCTTGTACACCTCAAGAACTTCTTCCGGTATCTCAATAAACCGTTCGCCACTCATTTCCTGTTCAAGCAGTCCCATGGGAAAAACTGCAGACAGTTTCTCAGGCCCCATGGGCTCCATGGTCTCAGGATCAAGCGGCGGCTGCAAACCACCTGGAATATCCGGTGCAACATTGTACCAGCTGGTTGGCATCTCATCTTCGCGCAGGACGACCTTCTTCATAATCACTCCTTATGTAATATTCAGTGGTGACAGGTTTTAGCTTTTTTGTTTACAGCAAAGCGACATTTTTCTCAACTGTTTGCAGCAAGTTCTGTTGAACTGTTTTTTATTATTCCTGCAACTAATGTCTGCTCTTTTGTCAAACCAAGCACTTTTTCCAGTACTTCCCGGGGATTGGTCCCAGCTGCATTGTGGGGATGGACAAGATCCAGCATCAACAGGTGGCCGTCCTGTTCCAGACGTCTGACAAGTAGTCTGAGATCAAGTTCACGCTTTTTTCTCTTTCGTATCCGTTCGATCACAAACTGCTCGGCGGCAAGAAATTCAGAGACTCTGCCGGCAACAAAATCACTCTGTACAGAGTCGGGCAGCTTAATCTCATAGCTGATTATTGTCGTGACAGGACTCTTCCTGCTGACAGGGACAATGGAGGTTATGGTGATACATTCAGGCAGCTGGCGGTTAAGGTCTGCAAGGGTATCTGCTGCATGTCTGATCGGTATGAAAAGATCCATGTCAAAATATTCCACATGGCTTTCAACTCCCACGGGAAGGGCCGGGCTGAAGGAGACACGGGGTGAGGGATTGTAGCCCTGCGAAAAGAGAAGCGGTAATCCGGCCCGGTGCAGTGCACGAAAGATAAGCTGCAGCATCTCCAGATGACCAAGAAAACGTGCATCGCCAAGACGGGAATAGTTCACCCGGTAACTGAACACGGTGGGCTGTTCCTGTTTACCGATGGTCAACTCGTCTACAGCCTGATATGATTTTATTTTGCAGTCATCTCTGCTGTTGACCCGCGGACGAACAGTCTTGAAATCACACAGTCCGCATTTCTGGCAGCTCTGATTTCGACAGTCCGGTGTATACTTGCGTTCAATTGATTTTTCAAATTCCTGTTCCAGAAAAGTGCGGTCTACCCCGCAGCTCAGGTGATCCCAGGGCAGGACTTCATCCATCTCCCTTGCCCGCAGATAGTATTCAAGATCAATATTCAGATTTTCTGCTGCCTGCTGCCACCGGTCCAGCCGATAATGTTCGGACCAGCCGTCAAGCCGCGCCCCTGCCTGCCAGGCAGCCTCAACAAGAGGAGAAAGATTTCTGTCTCCCCGGGAAAAGACCCCTTCCAGCAGGGATTGCTCTGGATCATGCCATTTCAGTTTGAAGCCCTTGCGGGGCAGTTTCTGTTTTAAACGGTTGATGCGTTCTTTTGACTCTTCCAGGTTCAACTGCCTGGACCACTGAAAAGGGGTATGGGGCTTGGGGACAAAGGTGGCCGCGGAAACATTGATCCGGACCCTGCGTCCCAGGGCCTCCTGCCTGGCCCGCATGGCAAGATCAACAATCCCGTCTACGTCCTCCATGGTTTCCGTGGGCAGACCGATCATGAAATAGAATTTGATCAGGTTCCAGCCGGCTGCAAAGGCATCCCGGCAGCTGGTCATCAGATCCTGCTCTGTGATGCCCTTGTTTATGACTTCACGCAACCGATCAGTCCCAGCCTCCGGGGCCACTGTAAAGCCGGTCTTGCGCACCCGTTTGATCTGCCTGATCACTTCGGGCGTAAGCGTGCCGACCCGCATGGAAGGCATGGAAACAGAGACATACTCCCCGGCAAAACGGTCCATCAGACGGATGAGCAGTTCCGGCAGACAGGAAAAATCTCCACTGGACAGAGACAACAGGGCAAGTTCGTCAAAACCGGAATTTTCTATGCCCTGTTCAGCCAGCTGCATGATATCAGCCACACTCCGCTCCCGTACGGGCCGGTAGATCATTCCTGCCTGACAGAAACGACAGCCACGGGTACAGCCACGGGCAATTTCCACCCCGAGACGGTCATGAACCGGTTTGACCAGGGGCACCAGGGGCTTCGCCAGCAGTTCAACCGGCGGCAGTTCAGGAAGAACCCGGCGCGTGACCGATTCATACCCATGCAGCAGAGCTTTTATTTCAGTCAATCTCCGACCTTCATATTGCGGTTCAAAAAAACCGGGAATATAGACCCCGCTGATTTCAGCAAGCCGCTCGAGCAGCTCCTGTCGGGAAAGACCATCTTCCTTGCCGGCTCGCACGGTTTCTCCAATTTCAACTATCACCTCTTCGCCGTCACCCAGCACTATCACATCAAAAAAATCAGCCACCGGTTCCGGATTAAGGGAACAGGATCCTCCAGCCATGATCAGGGGATCGTTGTCACCACGGTCTTTTGCCCGCAATGCAATCCCGGCAAGATCAAGGATGGTCAGGATGTTGGTATA